>JASLNQ010000179.1:0-233 GCA_030745955.1 Dehalococcoidia bacterium
CTGATTCCACCGAAATACATGGTGATCAGAAATACACCGCTCTGATTACGGAGTGGGTTTCACAACAAAATCTAAAGCAACTTATTTAATTCGGACCCCAGTTACTGTCAAATTCACTGTCAATTCATCAATCTCGCTGCGCTGAGAAAGATGGATTACTGCCCGAGACCCGTATGTTGAACTAGGAATCGTGGTGCCGAAGGTGGGAGTCGAACCCACACGGGCGTTAAAGC
>JASLNQ010000179.1:243-5086 GCA_030745955.1 Dehalococcoidia bacterium
TCGCGTCTGCCATTCCGCCACTCCGGCTCCGAGGTACCTCGCGCTCAGCATCGGCGCGGTGGCCGGGCGGCTGGTGCGGGCTGCGGGTTCACTATCTTATCGGCGATTCTGGCACGTAACCCGGTTGAGGCGATGTGATTTGCCCCCGTCGTTCTGACCGAGCGGAGGAATCTGGGGTCCTCGATGCGTGGGCGCCGGCGGGGTTGTCGGCTGGATTCCGGGTTGGATTGTTAGTGGCGTGCCTGCCGTCTTTCGAGAGCCTCAGGATGGCATTACTTTATTGAGGTGTGGTGGGTGGAGGGGAGTTTCGCCCGGCAGGCCAGGGATTTTCACCTAGGTCCCTCCGTTTCGGTCGGGAAATCGGGTTGTTGGGATTTGTGGGGTTTTTGCTGGCAAATGGGGTTAGGTCTCTCCGCTGCGGTCGAGATGGGCATATTACTCAATTAAGTGTGATTTACCTGGGTGTGAAGTGGAAATACCAGGCGAAGTAATTCGATCCATTTAGTGCTGAGTCGCGGTGCTGTCGAAAATGGAGTATCAATCGAGAAAAGTGCCCTTCAGCACCATCTGCTTACTGCCGTTCCGCAGGGCTAGAGTCCCGCATCGCGGACAGTGTTTTTGGGGGACATAGCACCCCGATATTCAAACCGGTTCAATAATCGAAGGTTCATCCTACGTTTACGCCGAACTGCAAACGAGCCACAAAAATCACACTTAATTGAGTAATAAGCCCGAGATGACAGGCGTGTCGTTTTTCACGGTTCACCAGCTCGGGCGGAATGACGGTGGGCCTGCTCTTTGTTTTACGCCTCTCTGCTCTGACCGAGATGACGGGGATTGCTGGATTGCTGGCCGTTCGTGGTAGGCTCCGGGCAGTAGTCAACCTCTTTCGACCAGAACCCTGCCGCACGTGCCACCCGAAGACCCCGTCAACAAAACGCCCGACCGGTCGCTCGAACTCGTGCGCCCGCTCGCTGTTCTGGATGTGCAGTCGACAGGCCTCGACACCGAAAATGCCCGCATCGTGAAGCTCTCGGTCCTGAAGGTCGATACCGGTGGCGGTGAGCACTCGAAATCGGTAATTGTGAATCCGGGCATACCGATTCCGCCCGGAGCAACGCAGGTGCACGGCATCACCGACCTCGATGTGATGGACAAGCCCGTGTTCCGTGCCTACGCCCGCGCACTGGCCGACCACCTCGAGGGGTGCGACCTCGCAGGGTTCGGTATCGAGCGGTTCGGTCTGCCGTTGTTGCTGGCCGAGTTCGAGCGGAACGGCGTTGATTTCGTCGTGGAGGGCAGGGCGGTGATCGATGCCATGACCGTGTTCCACCGGCTGGAGCCGCGTAACCTGCGTTCGGCCTACGCACGCTTCGTCACCGGACAGCCGCCCGAGTCGTCCGAGGTTCCCGGGTCCGGGCCCGAGAAGGATTCCGAGACGGCTGACGAAGCGCAGGGTGCACGCAACATATACGCAATCATCCTGGGTGAACTGCGGAGCTCGTCGCAGGTCCCGATAAAACCGGGCGAGATTGCCGCCTGGGCGAAAGGAATTGGCGAGAGCGCGATCGATCCCGATGGCAAGTTCGTGTGGAGCGAGGAGGGCGATGCGCTGGTCAATTTCGGGCGGCACCGGGGCGTACGGCTCGTCGAGGTGGCGAGCAGCGATCCCAACTACCTCTACTGGATTTCCAGTTCCAGTGAGTTCGGACCCGAAGTCCGCAAGATCGCCGAATCGGCCAGCAACGGCTACCTGCCCGAGCGTCAGCGTTCATCGGATCTGGGATCCGAATCGAGCGCTACACCAGGGTCAAACGACGAAAGTGCGCCCGCATCCGATGACCACTCCATCTACAAGCGTCCCCAAGCCTCCGAGCCCGAGTCCCAACCCGAACCCGAACCCTAGTACGGTCGCCCCTCCTGCGGCTCGGACAGCCCGGGCGGTCCGCCCGTATCGCGCCTGGCCGGCTCGCCGACGAACGTTATCTCGACGCATGGCATGCCGCTGAAAATCCGCTTCGCAATGATGAACGGCCCCCACCAGGGGAGCCGTAGCGCGCGGTTCAGTTTCACGGCACCGAGCAACAGCCTGAACCGGGTGCGCGGAAAGCCGGGCCGTTGGGTCCAGTTTTCGATGAACGCCATCACGCGCGGGAGCTTTTCGTCGAGGTCCCTGATCACACGGGCTTCGGCGGCGATGTCGAACCAGGGTTCGAACTCGACTGTATGGACCGTCACATTGGGATTGCGCGACATGCTCGCCATCCAGTCGCGCTTGCCGGGATAGCCGGAAATGACGATCCGGTCGGACCCGCTGGCCCAGACGAAAGTCGTTTCGATGGTGCGGGGTGTGCCGTCTCTGCGGGTGAGCGTCGTGCGGATGTAGAAGCTGCCGGAGAGGATTTTTTCCAGCTCGGCGGGGATTGCGTACCCGGGTTTCGACTGGATGTCAGCTTTCCCCGTCGAACACGGCGATGAGATCGGGATTGATATGGATCGCTCCCGGGCCATTCGTGATGTTCAGGGTGGTGGTGCCATCGCCGGCCCGGTAGGTGACGGTTGCCGCATCGCCGTCCTTTTCAACCCGGCCGTCATCACTGGCACCGTCAATCGTCACGTCGCCGTTGTGAGTGCTGCCGGCGACGGTCACGTTGGAGCCGCTTCCGATTCGCAGGGCGATGTCGCCGTTGCTGGTTGAAATCGAGGTCGGGCCGTCATCGATCACGCCCTCGAACCACACATTCGCGTTTGTGGTCGCAACGTTCACCCGGCCGTCGATGGCCCGCACTATCACCTCGCCGTTCGTGGTGCTGAGATCGAAGTCGCCCGACGAGTTCGTGACCGTTATCTTCCCATCGGTGGTCGAGAGGGATGCGGACGATACGTCGACCTCTTCTACGACGATCGGCTGGCCCGTCGTTCGGACAGCCAGCTCGATGCCGTCGGGGATCCCGATCTCGATCAGCGAGTTAGCCGTGGTCGTGCCGCCTTCGCTCGTTGTGGCCGATATGACGAAGTGACTCCCGGCCCGGTCGGTGAGGCTCTGCGTGTAGAAATCGATGAGCTCCTCGTTGTGCATCGTGACATCGAGTTTCAGGGTGTTTGTCGCAATCCGGTGAATACGGACCTCGGCATTTTCGCCGATGACCTCGACAAAACCGTTGTCGCCAAGGTCTCTCGACAGCGAGACTGTGCGTGTGTCACCCCCCGCAAGGATGCACACCGGGGCCAGCGTCGCGAATGCGGCGAAGACCAGGAATATGGTGGCTAGTGGTCGAAGTTTGAGGTTCATTTCGGCTGCGATGCGGCGCTAATAAAGTGCTGCCGCCGGTTCCCAGATATTACACGCCGGGCGCTTTTTGAGTTCGGGAGCGACTGGCACCTCTATCGGGGTTTTTGGTGCGTGATCGGCTACGAGACGAACTGGTTGGCGTCGTCGGGGTCCTGCCGGTACTTTACCCGTTCGCTCTCCAGTCCGGCTTCGGTGAGTCGCCAGAGGATGCTCGCATCCCACTCGTCGTCATTGCGGTCCGGGTAGTCCTCGCGGAAATGCGAGCCACGGCTTTCCTCGCGGGCCAGCGCGGCGCGGGCCAGCGTTTCGGCTACGGTCAGCAGGTTGTCGGTTTCGATGTGGCGAACCAGCGACCGGGCGGAATCGTGGTCTTCCCGGGACGGTGGAGTCCTGTTCGCCGCGCCTGTCTGGGCGGGCTCACCGTGCCTGAGCTCATCGAGACCGGCTAGCATGTTGGCCAGGCCGCCTTCGCTTCGGAGGGCGACGAGTGCGCCGCCGGTCAGCTGTTTCAGACCATCCCGCGCCGCACTCCAGCCCTGTTTGCTGTTTTCTTCGATCTCGGCGAGTCGGCCGAGAATCCTTTCTATCGCCGTGTCCGGAGATGACCGCTCGCCCGCTTTCGAGAACAGGCCGGCTGCTCTGCCCGTGCGTGCGCCGAAAACATTGCACGCGCCAAGCATCCCCCCGCCGAGCCGGTCGGCACCGTGGGGTCCGGCGATCGTTTCGCCCACTGCGTAGAGTCCTGACACACACGTTTCGCCATTCTCGGAAATCCTTATGCCGCCATTGCTGGCGTGCGCCGAATGCGCAACCTCGATCACGTCGTCGCCGGGTTCGAGCGTGCTGGCGGGCGGGTGGTGCTGCGGTCGCGCGAGTTTTGCAGTGGCGATATCGATGCCGGAGAAATCGACGAATACGCCGTTGTGCGGGCCGCCACGACCTGCCCTGACCGCGCGTTCGATCGCCACGTCGAGCCACACTGATTTGTCGCGTGAGGAAAATGGATAGTGGATAGTCCGGTCGAGAAAGACCTCTTCGGAAGTCACACCGGCCGGCAGGCACTCGGCCAGGATGTCATCACCGTTAATGTCCACCAGCTTCGGGTTCAGGGTCCAGTAGGGGCCACCGACTTTCGGAGCTCTCCCGCCGACATCACGCATCATGTACTGCATGAACTCCATATTCACCAGTTCAGCGCCCGCCCTCAGCGCCATCGCATAGCCGTCGCCGGTGATATCGCCCGGGGTGTGGCTGAGCGGGAAGGCCTGGGATGCCCCGCCTACCGCCAGTACGACCGCCCCGGCCGTGATCTGAACGGGCCCGCCGTCGGGATTCAGCGCCAGCGCTCCCGAGCAGGCTCCGCCATCGACGATGAGATCGACTACCGCGAGGTCTTCTTCGACCTCCACACCGAGCGGCATGAACTGGCTGCGCAGGGTCTCGACCATGTTTCCGGTGTGTCCGCCAGTCGTCCCGATTTCGATTCCGTGGGCGCGTGGCTGCGTGCCGAAACAGGAAAACCCGGAGTAGTGGGGCCGCTTATTTTCGGGG
>JASLNQ010000017.1 GCA_030745955.1 Dehalococcoidia bacterium
TGCGGTGAAGTAACGGCGTTCATCGAAAACACCGTAGTTGGGGAGATGGATTTTCCGGTAGGTGGCAACGATTTCACGGCGGTGGATCACGGCCGCCGCATTGAACAGCTTGCCATCCTCGGAATCGACAAAACCGACCATCGCAACGATGTCGCCAACAGTGGCGGCGATACGGTTCAGCGCTGTCTTGTTCGCCGAAATGAAGTTGTCGTACAGGACAAGGTCTTCGGGCGGGTAACCCGTAATTGTCAGCTCGGGAAATGCCACGAGTTCCGCACCCTGTTGCTGCGCAAGCCCGATCCACTCCTCGATCAGCGCCGCGTTGCCGTCGATATCGCCGACCGTGGTGTTTACCTGGGCCGCCGCAACGCGGAGAGTGGTCGTCGACTCTGTTCTGTCGACATCGCTATTCATAGTCTCAAGATTCTATCGCCGCCACCGGCGCGGCCGCTGGCACCGTTACCGGCCGGCGTTGTCGCTCCCGGCATGTGCCATGATCGGAGGTCGGGCATAGCCACTGACGGTCGGCAGCCTGGAGTCGCCCATCAGGAAGATGTCGACCTGGCGTGCGCACCGTCGTCCGCTGGCGATGGCGTGCACCACCAACGACTGGCCCCGCTGCATATCGCCGCAGGAAAACACCTTGTCGAGACTGGTTTTCATCGTGCCGTCGGCGGCAACGTTGCCACGAGGGTCGTAATCGACACCGAGCGCATCCAGCAGACCATCGTGCTGCGGGTGCAAAAAGCCCATCGCGAGGAACACGGCATCGGCCTCGATGGTGAACTCACTCCCCGGGACCTCGTTCATGTCGAAGCGTCCGGTCTCGTCATCCCGCACCCATTCGACCCGCATGCACTCCAGCCGTTTCAGGTTGCCTTCGTCGTCTCCAACAAATCGCTTGGTGAGTACGTTGAAATCCCTGACGCCGCCCTCTTCGTGGGCGCTCGAAGTGCGGAAGATCGTTGGCCATTGCGGCCATGGGTTCGATTCGTCCCGGGATTCCGACGGGCGGGGCAGGATCTCCATCTGGACGATGCTGGCGGCACCCTGGCGGTGTGAGGTCCCAAGGCAGTCGGCGCCAGTGTCACCACCACCGATGATGACAACATTCTTGTTGACCACATCGATAATTTCTCCTGGAGGGAACTCCTGGCCACGCAACTTCCGGTTCTGCTGCGTGAGCAGCTCCATCGCGAAGTAAACACCGTTGAGGTCGCGCCCTTCGACCGGCAGATCACGCGGGACGGTGGACCCGCCGGCAAGGCAGACCGCGTCGTATTCGGTGAGTAGCTGTTCGTGGGTGATATCCACGCCAACGTTGACATTCACGCGGAACTCAACGCCCTCTTCACGTATCTGGTCGACCCGGCGTTCGACGACGCTCTTTTCGAGTTTGAATTCGGGGATACCCAGTGCCAGCAGACCGCCGATGTACTCGTTTCGCTCGAACACCGTTACCGCGTGGCCTGCCCGAGCCAGTTGCTGCGCCGCGGCCAGCCCAGCCGGACCCGATCCAACTACCGCAACCTTCTTCCCCGTCTTGACCTCGGCTGGCTCGGGCTTGATCCAGCCTTTCTGCCAGCCATGGTCGACGATGGTTTTCTCGATCATCTCGATCGTAACGGGGTCGGAGTTGATTGAAAGCGTGCACGATGCTTCACACGGGGCAGGGCAGATACGGCCTGTGAATTCCGGGAAGTTGTTCGTGGCGTGCAGGCGCTGAATCGCCTCTTCCCAGTTGCCGTGATAGAGGAAGTCGTTGAACTCGGGAATGAGATTTCCCAGCGGGCACCCGCTATTGCAGAAAGGCACACCACAGTCCATGCAGCGGCTCGCCTGGCGACGGGCGTCGGATTCGTCCCAGTCCAGGTAAACCTCCTGCCAGTCCTGAATCCGGCCGGTTTTGTCGCGCCGCGCCGGTGTCCGGCGTCCAGCCTCCATGAATCCGGTTACTTTACCCACGGCTGCCTACCCCCTCCCTGGTACCGGGCGGATCACCGATACCATCGCCGGGACTGCCTGATGACGAAGCGGCTGCCTGCTCTCGAAGAACACGCGCATAGTCTCTCGGGAATACCTTTTTGAACTGTTTTACCGCAGTCGGCCAGTCGGCCAGCAGTTCCCCCGCGACCTTGCTGCCGGTGTAGTCGAGATGCTTCTGGACCATCCCCTTCAGCTCGCGATCATCGGGGGAACCCGGAATCACGTCCAGCAGGTCGGAGACAGCGCTGTTGAAATGTGTCTGGAACGAGCCGTCGGGATCGATCACGTATGCCACGCCCCCGCTCATTCCCGCACCGAAGTTGCGTCCGGCGCTGCCGATAACGGCTACCCGGCCCCCGGTCATGTACTCACAACCATGGTCGCCGATTCCCTCGACAACCGCCATGGCCGCTGAGTTCCGAACTGCGAACCGCTCACCTGCAAGCCCGTTTACATAAGCCTCACCGCCGGTCGACCCGTACAGGGCGACGTTACCGATGATGATGTTATCCCGGGCTTCGTACGAGCTGCCTTCCGGGGGCGTGATCACGAGCCGTCCGCCCGAAAGGCCTTTGCCGAAGTAATCGTTCGCATCGCCTTCGACCCTGAATGTGACGCCATTTACCAGCCAGGCACCGAAGCTCTGTCCGGCCGACCCCTTGAAAGTGAAGTTGATCGACCCATCGGGTAGACCTTCTTCGCCGGTTTCTTTGGCAATAACACCGCTGAGAGTGGCCCCGACTGTACGGTTGACGTTGTTGATGGGAAGCGTCTCGTTGACTTTTTCACCATTTTCAACTGCCGGTCTCGCAAGTTCGATCAACCTGTTGTCGAGTGCCTTGTCCAGGCCGTGGTCCTGCAATATCCGCTGGTACGGGTGGTCATTGGGCAGAAGTTCCGGCTTCATGATGATCGGCGAGAGGTCGAGGGTTTGCGCCTTCCAGTGGCCGATGTCCTCACGGGCCTTCAGCTTGTCGACCCGGCCAATCATCTCGTACACGGTCCGGAAGCCCATCTTCGCCATCAGTTCGCGCAGGCCCTCGGCGAGGAACATGAAGTAGTTCACCACCGCGTCGGGCGTTCCGGTGAACTTTTTGCGGAGTTCGGGGTCCTGCGTTGCCACCCCGACCGAGCAGGTGTTCAGGTGACACTTGCGCAGCATGATGCAGCCCATCGAGATCAGGGCACCGGTAGCGATGCCCCATTCCTCGGCACCCAGCAGGGCGGCGATCAAGACGTCGCGCGACGTCTTCATCTGCCCGTCCGTCTGTATAACGATGCGGTCGCGGAGCCCGTTGGCAACGAGCACCTGCTGGGTCTCGGCCAGTCCGAGTTCCCACGGCAATCCTGCATGCCGAATCGAACTGAGCGGCGAGGCGCCGGTACCACCTGAGTCGCCCGAGATCAGGACAACGTCGCCCTTACCCTTCGCAACACCAGCCGCAATGATCCCCACGCCAGCCACAGAAACCAGCTTCACGTGAACACGGGAGTCGGGGTTTACATTCTTCAGATCGTGAATCAGCTGCGCCAGGTCCTCGATCGAGTAGATGTCGTGGTGGGGCGGGGGAGAGATCAACTCGACGCCCGGTGTCGTCTTCCGGATGTACGCGATGTAGTCGGAGATCTTACGACCGGGGATTTCACCACCTTCACCCGGCTTGGCACCCTGCGCCATCTTGATCTGCAGATCGCGTGCGTTTACCAGGTAGTTGGTCGTGACGCCGAACCTGCCCGACGCAACCTGCTTGACCGCGCTGGAGCGCGAGTCACCGTTTTCTTCGGGCGTGAAGCGGACCGGGTCTTCGCCACCCTCGCCGGTGTTCGACCGGGCGTTGATGCGGTTGGTCGCTATAGCCAGCGTTTCATGGGCCTCGCGACTGATCGATCCGAGCGAAATCGCCCCGGTAGCGAATCGCTCTGCGATCACGGCTGCCGGCTCGACTTCATCGAGCGGTATTTCATCTCCGAAAACGGGTTCCAGCATGTTCCGGATCGTGATGTGCTCGTTGCCTTCGTTGTCAGACGCAATCTCGAACTGCCTGAAAACGCCACGGTCGTTCCGCCTCACGGCATCCTGCAAAAGCGAGATGGTCTCCGGGTTCCACATATGGCGCTCGCCGGTCGCACGCCACAGGTACAGACCGCCGAGGTCCAGCTTGAGGTTCGACGGTATGTTGTCGGGGGAGTAAGCCCGTGAGTGGTTGGACAGGACGTCGAGTGCGATCTCCCTCGTGCCGATTCCGCTGATGCGAGATACGGTCCAGGTGAAATACTCGTCGACGAGCTCCTGCGAAAGCCCGAGCGCCTCGAAAATCTGTGCGCCGATGTAGCCCTGCAGAGTGGAGATGCCCATCTTGGCCATCGTCTTCACGACGCCTTCTTCGATCGCCTCCCGGAAGTTCTCCTCCGCCCTGTTCTGCGGTGGAATCCGCTCTTCCGCCGTCGGACGCAGGCGCAGGCCGGCAATCGTCTCGAAAGCCAGGTAGGGGTTGATAGCCGAAGCGCCGTACCCGAACAGGGTTGCGAAGTGGTGCACCTCGCGCGGCTCACCCGACTCGACAATGATGTCGGCCTGCGCACGGTTGCGCTCGCGGATCAGGTGGTGGTGGACTGCGGCAGTCGCGAGCAGCGACGGGATATGGGCGTGCTCCTCGTCAACGCCACGGTCCGAGAGGACCAGCAGCGTGTAGCCGTCATCGATGGCCCGGCTCGCCTCTTCGCGGATGCGGACGAGAGCAGCATCGAGCGCACCCGTTCCCCCGGCAACCGGGAACAGGGTCGAAATAGTCCTGGCCTTCACCCCCGGCAGTTTCGATTCCTTGATTTTCGCCAGCTCGGCGTTTCTGAGCACAGGGTGGTCGATTCGCAGTGTGCGGCAGTGCAGCGGTGTCGTTTCGAAGATGTTTGTACGACGGCCGGCAGGTACTGCGCGCTGGGTGACCAACTGCTCGCGAATCGCGTCGAGTGGCGGATTGGAAACCTGGGCGAAAGCCTGCTTGAAATAAGCAAACATGTTCTGTGGTTTGTCGGAGAGGACCGCAAGCGGCGCATCGTTGCCCATCGAGCCCTGCGGCTGGTGAGCGTTGATCGCCATCGGGCGGATCAGCAGGTGCAGATCCTCCCGCGAGTAACCGAATGCCATTTGCCGGCTCAGAAGCGTCTCAAAATCGGCTGTGGGAACGACCTCGGCCTTCTCCAGTGAATCGATCGTCGCGCGGTTCTCCTTGAGCCACTTGCCGTACGGGTTCTGCGCCGCGATCCGGTGAATAACCTCGTCCGGCTCCACGATTCGCTGCTGTTTGAAGTCGATCAGGAACATACGTCCGGGCTGCAGGCGCGAACGATAGGCGATCCGCTCGGGCTCGATATCGAGAACGCCGGTCTCGGATGACATCACAAGCAGGTCGTCCTTGGTGACCCAGTAGCGGAACGGGCGCAGGCCGTTTCTATCGAGGACCGCCCCGACGGCATCCCCGTCAGTGAACACGATCATCGCCGGACCGTCCCATGGCTCCATGATGTTGCCGTGATACTCGTAGAAGTCCTTGACTTCCTGCGGCATCGATTCGTGGCCGTACCAGGCGGCAGGCATCAGCATTGCCGCCGTGTGCTCGACCGAGCGCCCTGTCATGCGGAGCAGTTCGAACACGTTATCGAGCGAAGCAGTGTCGGACGGGTCGTCCGGCTCGCAGATCGGTGTCAACTGGTCGATCCCGTCCCCGAAGAACGGCGATTCGAGCGTGCGTTCTCTTGCCTGCATCCAGTTGCGGTTGCCACGCACCGTGTTGATCTCGCCGTTGTGGGCCAGCATGCGGTACGGGTGGGCGAGCTTCCACGAACCGAGCGTGTTAGTGGAAAAACGGGAGTGGACAAGCCCAAACGCGCTGATCATTTTCGGATCGTGCAGGTCCGGGAAGAAATCACCGATCTGGTCGGCAATCAGCATGCCCTTGTAGATAAGGGTGCGGGAAGACCACGAACACACGTAGAACTCGCGAAGGAGGACCTTACGGACCTCGGGGTCGGAATCTATTTCCATCACCCGTTTCTCAGCCATCTTTCGGGCGAGGTACAACAGCCGCTCAAGATCGTCACCCTCGATTCCGCCGGGAGCGGAAACGAACAGCTGTGCGATTTTCGGCATTATCGCCCTGGCCGAGACGCCGATCGCGTCAGGGTTGTTCGGCACGTCACGCCATCCCAGGACCTGCATGCCGTTCTCGGTGCTCACCATTTCCAGTGCCGTACGCACTTTGGCGTTGAGTGAATCCTCGTTCGGCAGGAAACACATCGCGACCCCGTAACGACGCTCGCCCGGCAGGGTAAACCCGGCCTCTGCGGCAGCCTGGCGCATGAAGTCGTCAGGCATCTGGATCGTTATGCCCGCACCGTCGCCTGTCAGCTGATCGGCCCCGGAAGCGCCCCGGTGTCCAAGATTTACCAGCACCTCAAGCGCCTGGTCGATGATCTCGTGGGAACGCTTGCCGGTGATGTTGGCAACCATCCCAACACCACAGGCGTCGTGCTCCAACTCGGGCACGTACAACCCGCGTTCGGCAATGCCGGTGAAATCTGGCAGCGCCAACTCGGGTTGAGGATCAAAGTTATTCCGGGCTTCGGTCATGTTTCTCCTGGTATGAAGGTTCAGTAAATCGAGCGGAAATGCCGGCCCTACAGGTGACGGTATCTCGCCTGCTCGTAATCGGTAACCGCATTGCAGAACTGCTGCCACTCGAGCCGCTTGTTCTCAATGAAGTTGTTTATCACAGTCGGCCCGAGGGCTCGTTCCAGCAGCTCACTGCCGTCCGCAAGGCGAATCGCCTCGTCAAGCGTTCTCGGCAGTCTCGCCACACCACGGTCGCTCAATTCAGCATCCGACATCGCGTAGACATCGCCCTTGATCGGGTCGGGCAGCGGCATTTTCTTCTCGATGCCATCAAGGCCAGCGGCCAGTAATACCGAGAACAGTAAATACGGGTTGGCCGCAGAATCGGGCGCACGGTACTCAACCCGCACGCTCTCCTCGCGACCGGGCCGGTAGGTTGGGACCCTGACCAGGTCGCCGAAGTTGCCGGTAGTCCAAGATGCAAATATCGGCGCCTCAAGACCCGGCACCAGGCGCTTGTAGGAATTTACCCACTGGTTCGTGACCACGCAGATCTCGGCTGCATGGCGCATAAGGCCGGCGATGAACTGTCGTCCGGTTTCCGAAAGGTGCAACTCTCCATCGGGGTCGAAGAATGCGTTCTCATCGCCCCTGAACAGCGACATGTGGGTGTGCATCCCGGAACCGTGGCGATCGCCGAACGGGCGGGGCATGAACGTGGCATACGCGCCGGCCGGGGCTGCGATCTCCTTTGCCAGCACTTTGAACGTGATTACCGAATCGGCCATTGTCAGTGCATTCGTGTGGCGCAGGTCGATCTCGTGCTGGCCGCTCCCCACCTCGTGGTGGCTGTGCTTGACTGGGATGCCCATCTGCTCGAGCGTCAGCACCGTGTCGCGGCGCAGGTCAGCCCCGGTGCCGTCGACCGACGTCTGGTCGAAGTAGCCGCTCTGGTCCTGGCGCACATCGTCACCGGAGCCCTCCATGTCGTAGTAATACTCGATCTCCGGGGCTACGTAGAAGGTCAGTCCCATCTCGGACGCCCGCTTGATGTTCCGGCGCAAGACCTGGCGACCGTCCGCCGACGATGGCTCACCGGAAGGCGTTTCGATATCGCAGAACAGTCGGGCGACCACGTTATTGCTGGGACGCCACGGCAACACCTGGAATGTCGATGGATCGGGCACCGCGATCAGGTCCGATTCGTCAGCCCGGGTCAGACCCTCGATCGAAGCGCCGTCAAAGCTGGCACCGTTGCGCAGCACGTCTTCGAGTTCGTCTACAGTGATGGCAAAACCCTTCAGCGTGCCTAGAATGTCGGTGAACCACAGCCGCAGGAACTTCACATCGTGCTCGCGCGCCGAGAACAAAACGTATTTGATCGCCTCTTCGTCTATTTTCAATGGCTGGTTGTTGGCTGCCTGGGTCATTTTCTAAACGGGAAAGCGGGCATCGCCCTTACCTGGTGGCGGACATATTTGCGTAACGGCGGACACCCAGAAATCCGGCCAGTTTGAATTTTGGCCGAAGGCTGAGTATTGAAAAATGTTTCGTGCTTGTCAATTAAGTTCTCTGCGTTTCATCACCACGCATGCGAAATGAGCACTGGTATCAATCGGACGGGTATCTGCCCTGTTGTGAAATTGCGGACTAACTATTCTGCGCCCGGACGTGCGCGCCGCACGCGCCTCTTGTTAACGAAATGTTTCAATTGTTGAAAACCGGTCGCTGGCTCCTTTACGATTTTTCAGGGCCGCCCAGGCGCTTTTACGGGGCGGAATTCGATGAGCGGAAGCGGTACCCCACGTTCCACTGTGTTTCGATGAAATGGTGAGTAACGTCGTCGATCTTGCTGCGTAAACGCCGGATGTGGACGTCAACAGTCCGCGTGCCCCCGAAGTAGTCGTATTCCCAGACACTCCGCAGCAAGGCTTCCCGGCTGAACACCCGGCCCGGGTTCGACGCCAGGTACTTGAGCAGCTCGTACTCCTTGTATGTCAGATCGACCTTGCGGTTCCTGAGCGTCACCTCGTAGCGGTCGCAATCGATGGCCAGCTCGCCGTGGACGATTGTGTTCGGCGCATCCGACGGTGCGTTTCTCGACATCGCAAGGTTTAAACGCAGGCTTACTTCTTCCGGGGTGCATGGCAGGAAACAGACCTCTATCTCCTCCCGGGCTGCGCTGATCCCTTCAAGAGAGACAACCGGCAGGATCACGACGACCGGCACTCCGGCGTCGGCTGCAGCATGGACAAGACCCGAAGGGCCGGCAAGGCCCGTCCCGGCAGCCCAGACCAGGGCGCCCTCCACGCTGGAAGCAAGCTCGTCTTTGCTGGTTTCCGGGGTGAACTTGATCAGTTCGAGAGATGAATCGAGCGCGCGAAGACCCGCCGCAAGGCGTTCCGATTCTGTATCTGCAAAACCCAGGAGGGCTATCGAACTCACTTGATCGCACCCTAAATCAGTGGCACGCACACCCGGGCGCTGCGCCGTGCACCACCCGTACGCGCATCTCCGCTCGACGCCAGGCAGCGTCGGCGAAGCAACCTAGGGTATTAGTTTGTGGTGAATTTCACAACCATTAGCCACCCGGCGCGCCGCCAATGGCAGCACCCCGAAAAAAACGCGGATATTCTCGTTGACTTGCTACTGGACTGGTTCGTATACTAACCCTTCGTGGCCTGATCGAAGTCGACTGGGCTCGACTAACTGTGACCTATTTTTTTGGAGCAAATATTGCCCACGATTAACCAACTCGTGCGCAAATCGCGTAAGCAAAAGCGACGCAAGCCTAAGACGCCGGCGCTGCGCTACGCGTTTAACTCATATGCAAACAAGCAGGTCGAACTCAGAAAGGGCAGCCCGCAGAAGCGTGGTGTGTGCCTCCAGGTTCGAACTGTCACCCCAACGAAGCCCAACTCAGCGCTTCGCAAGGTCGCACGTGTCCGCCTTAGCAACGGTATGGAAGTTACGGCTTACATCCCCGGTGAAGGCCACAACCTGCAGGAACACTCCGTCGTACTAATTCGCGGCGGCAAGGTCCCCGACCTTCCAGGTGTCCGATACCACATCGTTCGTGGAACACTCGATACATCTGGTGTTGAAGATAGAAAGCGCGGCCGTAGCAAGTACGGTACGACAAAGAGCTAAGTAACCCAAGTCAAGGTAAATACAACCGCCTGTCGGGCAACCGGCCAGGCGGCTAATTTTGCCGCCCACATTGTTAGACCGGAAGTAGAAAAATGTCACGCAGGCGTCGCGCACAGCGCAGGCACATAGCCCCGGACCCACAGTACGGGAGCGTGGAGCTCACCCGCTTCATCAACCGCCTCATGATCGGCGGCAAGAAGTCGGTCGCTCAGCGCGCTATGTACGACGCACTCGAAATGCTTGAGAAAGAGACCAACAGGCCCGGCCTCGAGGTCTTCGAACAGGCGATACGTAATGCAATGCCGGCCCTGGAAGTGAAACCCCGCCGTGTAGGTGGGGCAACTTACCAGGTCCCGGTAGAAGTGCGTCCCGAACGTCGGGGTGCGCTTGCGCAGCGATGGTTGATCATCGCTGCGCGTGAACGATCGGGCAGGCCTATAGCCGACCGGCTGTATGCGGAACTGCTCGAAGCCTCTCGCGGTGGCGGCGTCGCGGTGAGGAGACGAGAAGACCTTCACAGGATGGCTGAAGCAAACAGAGCTTTTGTCCACTACCGCTGGTAGGGACCAGCAAAAATAAAACAGCCGCAAAGCCGCTCCGATGATGCGCTCACGGGGACGGAATGGATGGCAACTGGGATGACTACAATTTCTGCAAAGAAAACCGAACTTAAAAAGGTTCGGAACATAGGCTTTATCGCCCACATCGACGCCGGTAAGACCACCGTTACCGAGCGCGTCCTGTTTTTCACCGGTGAGACCTACAAGATAGGGAACATCGATGAAGGCACGACCGTCATGGATTTCATGTCGCTCGAGCGCGAGCGCGGGATCACCATCGGTTCTGCCGCCACTAACGCACAGTGGAACGACCACCAGATCAACATCATCGACACTCCCGGTCACGTCGACTTCACAGCCGAAGTAGAGCGTAGCCTGCGGGTGCTCGATGGCGGCGTCGTTGTGCTCGAATCCGTTTCAGGTGTTCAGCCCCAGTCGGAAACTGTCTGGCACCAGGCCGACACCTACCATGTACCGCGGCTCATCTTCGTTAACAAGATGGACCGGCTCGGTGCAGACTTCAATTACGCAGTGCAGACGGTACGCGACCGCCTTGGCGCAAACGCCGTCCCGATTCAGATCCCGATGGGCGCAGAGTCGGAATTCCACGGCCTGATCGACCTCATCGGCCGGAAGGCCTACTCGTACGAAACGCCAGAGGCCATTGAGCACGTTATCACCGACATCCCGGAACAGTATGTGGATGCCGTCGAAGAAGCTCGCATGCACCTGGTCGAGAAAGTCGCCGAGACTGACGACACCCTGATGGAGAAATTCCTCGACGAACAGGAAATTTCCACCAGTGAACTCAAGACCGCACTCCGCAAGGCTACGATCGCACTCGAGATCTTCCCAGTGTGCGTGGGATCAGCCCTCCGCCACCGCGGTGTTCACCCGCTCCTCGACGCGGTCATCGACTACCTGCCTTCGCCACTCGACGTGCCGGCCATTAAGGGTGTCGACCCTGCGGACGAATCGGTTGTGCTTGAGCGAAAACCCTCCACCGACGACCCTGTGACCGCGCTTGCGTTCAAAGTTGTGACCGACCAGCACGTAGGCCACCTCGTTTACCTCCGCGTCTACTCTGGGGTATTAGAAGCCGGCGCGACCGTTTACAACTCGAGTACCCGATCGCGAGAACGGGTCGGGCGACTGATGGTCATGCATGCCGACTCGCGCGAAGATAAGAAGTCGGCGGGTCCGGGTGAAATCGTCGCCGCAATCGGCCTCAAAGACACGGCCACCGGGCAGACGCTCTGCCCCCAGAACGCACAGATCTCGCTCGAAAAGATTTCCTTCCCCGATCCCGTGCTTTCCGTCGCGGTCGAGCCCAAGACACGGACCGACCAGGACAAGATGTCGACCGCCCTTCTCCGGCTCGCCGACGAAGACCCGACGCTGGTGGTTTCGAGCGATGAAGAAAGCGGCCAGGTGATCCTCGCCGGTATGGGCGAACTTCACCTCGATGTCATCGTCGAGCGGATGCGGCGAGAGTTCAGCGTCGATGCCACTGTCGGTGCCCCCCGGGTCGCCTACCGGGAGACCGTCACCCAGGCCGCTACCGCGCAGGGCAAGTTGGTGCGGCAGACCGGTGGCCACGGCCAGTTCGGTGACTGCACGCTCCGGCTCGAGCCCCTTCCCACGGGAAGTGGACTGCAGTTTGAATCTGAGATTACCGGATCGACCCTGCCGCGTGAGTACTTCAAACCCATCGAACAGGGCTTCCGCGAAGCTGCCCGCTCGGGTGTCGTCGCCGGTTACCCGGTAGTCGATTTGAAGGCCGTGCTAATCGATGGTTCACATCACGAAGTCGACTCTTCGGAAATGGCGTTCAAAGTGGCCGCCTCGATGGCGTTCAAATCCGCCATGGGCCGGGGGAAGCCCGCGCTTCTCGAGCCGATCATGAAGATCGAAGTCGTTACACCTTCTGAATTCCTCGGCGACGTGCTTGGCGACCTAAACTCCAGGCGCTCGCAGGTTCAGAACATGGACTCGCGTGGCGAGACACAGGTTGTGACCGCGTTCATTCCGCTCGCAGAGACCTTCCAGTACGCCACGCATGTCCGATCAATAACTACGGGTCGTGCAAGCTTCGCAATGGAGCTGGACCACTACTCGGCGGTGCCCAGGAGCGTTGCAGAAAAAGTGACAGGAAACTAAGGAATGCCAGGACAGAAAATTCGAATCGTCCTTAAGGCGTTCGATCACCGTGTACTCGATATCTCGGCCCAGCAGATTATGGAAACAGCCGAGCGGACGGGTGCGCAGACTGCCGGACCGGTGCCCTTGCCAACGGCAAAACGCCGGTTCGCCGTGATTCGGGGACCCCATGTACACAAGGATTCCCGCGAGTACTTCGAGCTGCGCATACACAAGCGCCTGATCGACATCCTCGAACCGAGTTCGAAGACCATCGATTCGCTTACGCGACTCAACGTCCCCGCCGGTGTCGATATCGCCATCAAGCTCTAGGGCCCCAACGAGAACAAACAAGGCAAGCACAGTTAGCAAGCAAGTAATCGAAATGACTATCGCCGGACTTCTCGGTCGAAAGATCGGAATGACAACCTACTACCACGACGACGGAACCGCCGAATCGGTTACGGCGGTCGAGGTTGGCCCCTGCGTCATCACCCAGGTAAAGACCGAGGCCCGCGATGGCTACGAAGCGGTCCAGGTCGGGTTCGGTGCGGCACGCAGGCTGAACTCAGCTGAAGCCGGTCACCAGTCGCGGTCGGGCGGCAGGTTCTCGCACCTGCAGGAATTCCACGTTGCTGAGCTGTCTGAGTTCGAGGTGGGACAGGAACTCAAGGCCGACGTATTTGAAGTTGGAGAAACGATCAAGGTGATCGGGACCAGCAAGGGCAGGGGCTTCGGTGGCGTCGTCCGCCGCTGGGGCTTCCATGGTGGGCCAAAGACCCACGGCCAGTCCGACCGCCACCGCTCACCGGGCTCGGTTGGCGCAGGCACGTCACCGGGGCGGGTCTGGCCGGGCACGAAGATGGCCGGTCACTACGGAGTAGACAGAGTCACAGTAAAAGGGCTGAAGGTCGTTGCGACCGACACCGAAAAAAACGTAGTGCTCGTTCGCGGTTCCATTCCGGGAGCCAAGAACGGCATCGTTCGAATCGAGAAGCAGAGCAAATAATGGATCTGCAAGTAAAAGACAGCACAGGCAAGGTCGTCGGATCGGTCGAAGCTAGCGACCGGGTCTGGGGCGCACCGGGTAACGAAGTTCTCCTGCACCAGGCCGTGGTGGCCCAGCAGGCAAACAAGCGGAGCGGCACGCACGACACACAAACACGGGCAGAAGTCAGCTTCTCCACTCGCAAAATACGACCACAGAAGGGCGGCGGTGTGGCACGGCAGGGAAGCCGGCGGTCGCCTGTTCGGGTTGGCGGTGGTGTGGCGTTCGGCCCGCACCCACGGAGCTACCGGCAGCGCCTGCCAAAAAAGATGCGCCAACAGGCACTTCGGACGGCGCTTTCTGACAAGGTCCGCGAGGACAACGTCACGGTGATCGACTCCCTGGAGCTCGACGCCCCGAAGAGCAGCACAATACGCGATATCGTGAATGCGCTCGAACTCAAGGGACGCACTCTCATTGTTACCGGTGCTACCGACCAGAACGTCGTCAAGTCGGCGAGTAACCTGCC
Organism: Dehalococcoidia bacterium; assembly: GCA_030745955.1. The sequence goes on from JASLNQ010000017.1 coordinate 13,962, forward strand.
GGGTGTCGAAGTGCAGGCCGCAGCGCTGATGAACCCGCTGGAAGCCTCCACGGTTTCGAACCTGGTCCTTACGCAAGATGCCATTGCGACCATCGATGGTCTCTGGGGACCGGACGGGGGTGAGAAGTAATGGAGAACGCACGCATCCTCAGGCGTCCGATCGTCACTGAAAAAAGCACGATCCTCAGTGAGTCGGGACGTTACGTGTTTGAAGTCGACAACGCTGCGACCAAACACGAAATTGCACGCGCTGTCGAATGGGCGTTCGACGTCACGGTAGTGAAGGTAAACACGTTGAAAGTACCGGGCAAAGTGAAACGCTACGGTCGTCGACCATCGAAGCAACCCGACTGGAAGAAGGCCATCGTCTCACTGGCGGCCGGCGATTCGATCCAGCTGTTTGAGGGAGCCTAACGGATGGGCCTGAAACAATATAAGCCAACCTCGCCCGGTCGTCGCGACACCATCGCCGACGACTACAAGGACGTCACAAAAGGCAAGCCCGAGAAGTCGTTGCTGGCCCCCCTCTCGAAAAAGGGTGGCCGGAACAACAACGGCCGAATTACCGTGCGTCACCGCGGTGGCGGGCACAAGCGCCGTTACAGGGTCGTCGACTTCAAGCGCGACAAGTCCGGCGTCGCCACGATCATGTCGATCGAGTACGACCCAAACCGGTCGGCACGGATCGCACTCGTCCGATACGAAGACGGCACCCGGCGATACATCGTTGCGCCAAACGGCGTGACCGTCGGCGACACAGTGCAGAGCGGCGACGAAGCGGCCGCGACCACCGGTAACACCCGAACACTCGGCTCGCTGCCCACGGGTACACAGGTCCACAACGTCGAAGTCACACCCGGCAAGGGTGGGCAGATGGTGAAGAGCGCCGGGGCGGTGGCCCAGGTTATGGCGCATGAAGGCGGGTACACGCTCGTCCGGCTGCCATCAGGCGAAATGCGTCGGCTGCTCAGCAACTGCCTGGCAACCGTTGGCCAGGTTTCGAACCTCGATCACAAAAACGAAAAAATGGGCAAGGCCGGTCGCAACCGGCACCGTGGTCGTCGCCCGACAGTCCGCGGGTCGGCAATGAGCCCCGATGCCCACCCGCACGGTGGTGGCGAAGGCCGCGCCGGAATCGGCATGCCCGGTCCGAAAACCCCGTGGGGCCAGCCCGCGCTCGGCAAGCGCACCCGGCGCAACAAGGGCACCGATCAATTTATTCTCAGGCGGAGGTATGACCGCTAGATAACGGTCAATCGAGACGAACAGCACATGTCAAGGTCAATCAAGAAGGGTCCGTACGTCGACCCTAAGCTGATGAAGAAGGTGGGAGCGATCCAGCAGTCCGGTTCACGCGAAGTGATCCGCACCTGGGCACGCGCCTCCATGATCATGCCCGAGATGGTCGGCCTGACCATCGCTGTTCACGACGGCCGACGGTTCATGCCGATCCTCATCACGGAAAACATGGTTGGGCACAGGCTCGGTGAATTCGCACCGACCCGCACCTTCCGCGGTCACATCGGCAGGTCCGACCGAACGACGGGTTAACAATGGCTATCGCACGAACAAAAAACGTAGGAATTTCCGATTACAAGCTCCGGCTTGTGATGGACCAGATCCGAGGGAAAATGGTCAGCGATGCAGTTCCGGTGCTGCGCTACCTGACCAGCCCGGCCGCGGCCGAGATCC
>JASLNQ010000180.1 GCA_030745955.1 Dehalococcoidia bacterium
GGGGCGGGTGCGGGTCAACGGCAAGACCGCGCAGGTGGGCGACTTCGCCGATCCCGACACCGACGACATCGTGGCCGACGGCGACCAGGTCTCTGCCGAGCAGAAGCGCTACCTGCTGCTGAACAAGCCCACCGGTTTTGTTACCACCGTTACCGATCCACATAACCGGCCAACGGTGATGGACCTGGTCGACGTGCGGGAGCGGGTCTACCCGATTGGGCGGCTCGACACCGATACAGAGGGGCTGCTGCTGCTGACGAACGACGGCAACTTTTCGCAGCGGATGGCGCACCCGCGCTTCGAGATTGAAAAGACGTACCGCGCCGAACTGAACAGGCCGCTCTCAGAGGAGGGCGAAATACTGCTCACACGTGGCATCCGGCTGGAAGACGGGCCTACCGCACCCGCCAGGCTGCAGGTTGTTTCAAAACGCAGGCGGCGGGTTGAGATAACGATTCACGAGGGCCGGAACCGTATCGTGCGCCGGATGTTCGAATCGGTCGGCTCACCCGTTGTGAGGTTGCGCAGGGTCCGCTTCGGCGCGCTCGAACTCGGTGATGTGCCGAAGGGCGGTTGGCGGGATATTACTGGCCGGGAAGTGGACGCGCTGCTGAAGTCGGCGGCCGAGGCGGTGCGGCCAGAGCGAAGGCGGCGGCCAACGCGCAATCCGGAACGGTCGCAATCCGGGGCAGGCCGCTAAGCAACCGCCGCCACGATTTCCCGAGTGTAGTCATCGGAGCCGAGGGATCCGGAGTGGGGTAGCGCGGTCCTGGCTAACGGCATTGGCTGCACTGATGGGTGATTCCAGCGGGATCCCTCCGCTTCGATCCACTCCGCTTCGGTCGGGAAATCAGCCTGCAAAAAGCGACCCTCGTCACCCCACTTTACGGTTCCAGGTTTTTCGCATATGGCTCGATGACGTCGTTGGGTGTGTACCCGACCGAGCGCCAGAAATCGAATCCTTCCTCGCTGTCGACCAGGATGTTAACGTAAATCCGTCTCGCACCCTTCGAGATCAGCAGACGTTCGGCGCGCTCCACCAGTTCGCGGCCGATACTGCGACGTCTGTAATCGTCGTGAACTGCGAGCCGGGCGAAGTTCCCTCGCCAGCCGTCCCATCCCCCAATAACCGTGCCCACCAGCAGACCGCCGTCCCACGCAAGGATAAAGAGGTCGGGATGGAGATCGAGAAAAGTGAGGATCACCTCACGCGTATTCGTGGAACCGGCGTGGGTTGCCGAGTCCCAGAACTCCAGGACGTCGTCGATGTCGTCAGGATTGCAGGCGCGGTATCGAATGGTGCTCATGATGAAAAGTCGCTCTCCTCGAAGCGGAGGGAGCCATGCCGATCGTCTCAGTCGTCCAGCTTGCGCAGTACTTTGCCGGGGAGTGTGCCGTTTGGCCTGCCGTTTTCGAGCGCGGGTTTCCCGTTGACGAAGACGTAGTCCATCCCGGTCGAATAGACATGCGGGTTCACGAAATCGTTGTTCTGCTTAACGTTTGCGGGATCGAACACCAGCACATCGGCGACCTGTCCCGGGGCGATGCGGCCACGTCGCTTCAGATCAAGGCGAGAGGCCGGCAGGGCAGTCATCTTGTAGACCGCTTCCTCGAGCGAGAACAGACCCCGGTGCATCACGAACTGCTCGATCACGACCGTGTTCGTGGCGTAGCTGCGAGGATGTGGTTTACCCGACGAAAGCGGGCCCTCGTCACGCAACGACGAACCATCGGACGCCACCGCCATCAGCGGCCATTTTGCGATCGAGTCGACGTCCTGCAGCTCCATCGAGTGGAGCACATACGAGCCCTCCGACTCCTCGTACAGCCGCAAAGCCGTCTCTTCCGGTTCGCAACCCATCTCATCGGCAATGTCCTGCAGGCTGCGGCCTTCATATGCCTGGTTCGGCGGGAAGCTGGCGACCACGCAGCCCGCCGCCGAGTGGTTCCTGCTGATGTAGTAGTTGACATCTGTGCGAATGCGGGCACGGGTGTCGGAATCGGTGAGCCTGTCGAGCGTGGCCTGGCGTCCTCCGACCAGCGCCCAGCGGGCGAACATCGCACCCGAAAACCCGGTCGAAGACCACTCGTACGGATACTGGTCGCCCGCGACATCGATGCCTTCCGCCCGCGCCCTCTCCATGCCTTCGATCAGCTCGTAGCCGCGCCCCCAGAACTTCGGGCCAACGGCCTTCACGTGCGAAATCTGGATCCGCGCACCGGTGCGGCGGCCGATCTCGATCGCCTCGGCGTGCGCCGGGAACAGACCGCTGAGGTCGTCGGCCTCCGAGCGAATGTGCGACGAGTAGAGCTTCCCGCGGTCGGCCGCGGGTTGCGTGAGGGCGATCACCTCGTCGGCCAGCGAGAAGGAGCCGGGAGCGTACCAGAGGCCGGTCGACATGCCGAGCGCACCGGCATCGAGCGATTCGGCGAACAGGTCCTTCATCCGATCGAGTTGCTCGGGCGTTGGCATGCTCGGGTCCATGTCCATCACTGCGGCGCGGACCGTGCCATGGCCGATCTGCGTGGCGACGTTAATGGTCGATCCGGCATTTTCGAGTGCGGTCAGGTAGCCATCGAAATCGGTCCAGGTGGCTTTCAGAGTGTCGCCCGACCGGTTGATTCGCTCCTCGAACATTGCTCGTGCGCCGCCGATCAGGGGGGCGCAGAAGCTCATTCCGCAGTTACCGAACAGTTCGAGAGTCACACCCTGGGTCAGCTTGGAATCGGCGTGCGGGTCGATCAGGAACGACGAGTCGGAGTGCGTGTGCAGGTCGATGAAGCCGGGCGTGACTACCCTTCCGGTAGCATCGACCTCGCTTGCCGTTTCAGCGTTCGGGGCGATCTCACCTACAGTCACCACCGTGTCGCCCTTTACCGCGACATCGGCCTCAAAGCCGTGCGAACCGGTGCCGTCGATGACCGTTCCATTCCTGATTACGAGATCGAACACTGTGGCTCTCCTTGACGTATCTGCCGGCTCCCCAATCCGCATACGGGGCCCTGGCACTCCTGATCGGCCTGGCGAGGCCCTGGGCGGGCGGCCGGGCATGAGCATACAACGGTTGCGGGAGTAACATGTTTCGGCTCTGGACCGGAACTCACCGGAATCGCAGGCTCCGGGACCGTAGGGCGAATTTAAACCGAAACCCAATAACAAAGCGGGCCGAAGAAAATGAAGTTTGTGAGATTTGCGAGTGGCGATGACGCCGCATATGGCGTGGTCGATGGCGAGACGGTGAAGGAGATTTCCAACTCGCCGATTGGACAGGATTACTCGGAGACGGGTGCAACACACGACCTGAACGAGATCAAGATCCTCGCCCCGAACCCCAACCCCAGCAAGATGCTCTGCCTTGCTCTCAACTACGGTTCACACCTGCTGGGCGCCGACCGGCCGACCCGGCCTGAGCCGTTTTACAAGAACCGCAACGCGATCATTGGCCCCGGCGACCCGATCAAGCTCCCGGCCGATGCCGGCCTGGTGGTGTGCGAATCGGAGCTGGTGGCGATCATCGGCAGGCTTGCCAGCAAGGTTTCGGAGGACGAGGCGCTCGATTACGTGTTCGGCTACACGGCCGGCAACGATGTGAGCGCGCGCGAATGGCAGTCGGGCGCGAAGGCCGACAAGCAGTGGTGGCGCGCGAAGTCGTCCGACACATTCGGCCCGACAGGTCCGTTTATTGTCACCGATATCGATCCCCAGGACGTTGCGATTCGCGGCCTGGTGAACGGAGTCGAGGGCCAGAAGTGCCACTCTTCGGAGATGATCTTCACCACTGCCCAGGCGATCTCGTTTATCAGCCAGTACACGACGCTTGAGGTCGGCGACATGCTGTGGACCGGTACATCGGGCACGACCCCACCGATCAACGATGGCGGCGACGTGACGGTCGAGATCGAGCACATCGGAGTGCTGCACAACCCCGTCGAATCTGCGTAGGGATTGGTGAGCCAAAATCCCTTACCTGCAAATTGTCAACACAGGGCCACAAGCACATCTCCCATTTCCCGACCGAAGCGAAGCGAAGTGGAGGGACCTCGGCGGATTCACGCGGCAACCCAGTCGGCACCGATGCCGCACGCGACCCCACCCCGGGTCCCTCGACTCCGATGACTCCGCTCGGGACGCGTTGATCCCGGTAGCGAAGACCGTGATCCACCCTCCGCGCAGCCGCGGACCGGGGGCACACCCGCAATGCCGGGTGTCAAATGGTCGTCAGGCGTGAGCCAGTTCGAAGAGCGGCTTCCGGCCGCGCGCGTTCTCTCGCAACTGCTCTTCCTCATCGGGCGTGATGGGAGTGAAATCCTGCGCCAGTTCTACTGTCCTGCGCCACAACTCGGGATCACCCGGCGGGACCGCCGCCGTGATGGGCCGTGTGAGGGTCCACCGCAGCGCCAGGCTCATCAGGTCGCGGTCTTCGATCGGTGCATACCAGCACTTCTCCCGAATGCGATCATCGCGGTCTTCAAGGGCGTGGTGGGCCATTCCCTTCAGCGCCAGCCTGGCCACGCCGCGTTTTTCGGCCTCGGCCATGATCTGTGGACCGAAACCCGACTCAAACCAGGTGGTGAAATTCACCGGGAACAGCACCGAATCGAAATCGAACCGGCCCATGAGCTCGACTGCCACTTCAGCCGAGTGTGCGGAGAACCCGAGATGACGCACGAGTCCCTCGTCGCGGGCCTTCACGAAAACCTCCAGCGCCCCACCCGGACCGGTCGCCACGTCAAGGTCCTCTTGAGTTGTCATGCCGTGCATCTGGTACAGGTCGAAGTGGTCGGTGCGCAGCAGCCTCAGCGACTCTTCGAGTTCCGCTCTTGCCGAGACAGCGTCGCGCATGCCGGTCTTGCAGGCGAGGAACACGTCGTTGCGGTACGGCTCGAGAGCAGGTCCGAGCATGTTCTGCGCATTGCCGTAGTTGGGGGCCACGTCAAAATAGTTGATCCCCTGGTCGATGGCCCATGAGACGTTGCGGGTCGAGTCTTCGGCACTCTCGTCCTTGACGACGATTCCCGCGAACCCCACGATCGAAAGCTGCCGCCCGGTGTTGCCGTATTCACGTGTCTGCACGTTGAACCCC
>JASLNQ010000181.1 GCA_030745955.1 Dehalococcoidia bacterium
CCATCGAGCGGGCCGAGGCTCTTTTCGGCGCCGAGCACGCCAACGTCCAGCCCCATGCGGGATCGCAGGCGAACATGGCAGCCTTCTTCGCGCTCGCCAAACCCGGTGACCGGATCATGGGCATGTCGCTCGACCACGGTGGTCACCTGACGCACGGTTCGCCCGTGAACTTCTCGGGCAAGCTCTACGAATTCGGCCACTACGGCGTGGATGCCGATACCGAGGCACTCGACTACGACGAAGTGCAACGCCAGGCCGAAGCGTTCAAGCCGGCGGTCATCATCGCTGGCTACACCGCGTATTCATTGACGATTGATTTCAAGCGTTTCCGCGAGATCGCCGACTCTGTAGGCGCTGCCTTGCTGGTCGACATGGCCCATATCGCCGGACTCATCGCCGGTGGCGCGCACCCGTCGCCCGTCGGGTTCGCCGACATCATCACGACTACCACCCATAAAACCCTGCGTGGCCCGCGCGGTGCGATGGCCCTGGCGACAAAAAAACTCGCCCGCAAGTACAACTCGGCAGTATTTCCGAACATGCAGGGTGGCCCCATGGAACACGTCATCGCTGCCAAGGCGGTGGCATTCGGAGAAGCGTTGCAACCACAATTCACGACCTACGCCCACCAGATAGTGGAGAACGCACGGGCGCTTGCCAGCGGGTTGTCTGCCGGAGGGCTCCGGATTGTTGCGGGTGGGACCGAGAACCACATGATGCTGGTCGACACCCGACCCCTCGGGCTTACTGGCCGCGATGCCGAAACGGCACTCATATCGGCCGGCCTGGTCGTCAACAAGAACGCCATCCCGTTCGATCCAGAATCGCCGATGGTCACCTCGGGCATTCGTATCGGGACACCGGCACTCACATCCCGGGAATTGACCGTCTCCGACATGGAGCAGATCGCCGGTTACATCCTCGAGGCCCTCCAGGCACACGACGACGCCTCAACGCTCTCGAAACTCGGCGCTGAAGTGTCAAAATTCGCATCGAAATTTCCGGTCCCAGGTCTCGATTCCTGACCCCGCAACATCGAATTCGTGCCAATTGGTTTGGAACTACCGGCCAGAGTGCCGAAAATAGGTGCTGACGCGCCAAACTGGCGTGATAGACTTTATCGGTTTCGCGCTAAATAGAAGAACACGGTGAATCGTTGAGAAAGTACGAATTGGTCTGGATTCTCGGTAGTGATGCTGGCGAAGAGCAGGGCACCGAGTCGATCGAGAAAATTACTTCGCTTGTGGCCGGTGTCGGTGGTGAAATTTCGAGCACCGAGGCCTGGGGCAAGCGGACGCTTGCTTACCCGATTCAGAAAAACAACGAGGGTTTCTACCTCCAGGCCAACTTTGAACTGGACGGCCCAAGAGCGCAGGAACTCGAGCGAGCTCTCGGCGCCGACCAGTCCATCATTCGACACCTGTTGGTTCGAGATGAACCCAAACCCGTGGCCGAAGCAGAGGCTGCTCAGTAAAGCTTGGGTTCTAGCAGCCATGTACGGACGGTTTTTTAATTGAGTTATAACCAGATACTCCTTATCGGTAACGCAGGCAATGACCCTGAAATGCGCTACACGCCAAGCGGTACACCGGTCACAAGTTTCAGCCTTGCCGTGAACAACAACAGGCGCGATCAAAACGGCGAATGGGTCGAAGAGACCGAATGGTTCCGGGTCACGGCCTGGGAGCGCCAGGCGGAATCGGTGAACCAGTACCTGGCGAAGGGTCGCAAAGTGTTCGTCGACGGCCGCTTGTCGACCCGTCAGTACACGAGCAATTCCGGTGAAGCGCGCACTTCCCTTGAAGTACGGGCATTCAAGGTCGTGTTCCTTGATTCACCGGGTGGTGAACCTGCGAGAAGCGAGGCACCGCAGGAAGCCCAGTCCTATTCGCCGGGGACGCAAAGCTCTCCGGCGCCTGCCACAGATAATCCATCAGAAGACGTGGAGGAACTGCCCTGGTAGCAGTTTCCGCGTGGTTTTCATCCGGTGCTTTACCGGTGCATTCCGCTGTCCATTCCGCGAGGTAATTAATGACAACTCCCCGAACCAGCCAGGGCTCTCGACCACCGTTCCGACGTGGAGGCCGGCGCCGACGCCAGTGTTTTTGCAAGGAAAACACGATCGATTACAAGGATGTCTCGAGCATCCGGCGGTTTATCACCGACCGCGGCCGGATCGAGCCCGGAAAAAAGTCGGGTAACTGCGCCAAGTGTCAGCGAAGCCTGACCCTTGCCATCAAGCGGGCACGCCATCTCGCCCTGCTTCCCTACGCACCCGACCACCTTCGTGTGACAGGTTCCGTTGCGTCGGGCGCGAAGATTGCTGCGGACGACGAAGCGCCAGACGATGGTGAGACGACCGAGGCTACCGAGAGTCCAGCTGCCGAGACCGACACAGCTGAAACCCCTGAGGCGACGGCAACCCCTGAGACCGAAACTGAGTCCGCTACCGGAACCGATGTAGCCCCCAAGACAGGTGACGTCGCCGACGCGACCGAGCAACCCGAGGCTGCGGCAGAAGCAGAACCTGAAGCCGAAGCGGACGACACAGCCGACGAACCAGAGGCAGCGGTAGAAGCGGAAGCAGAACCTGAAGCCGAAGCGGACGATACAGCCGGCGAACCAGAGGCAGCCGCAGAAGCAGAACCTGAGGCCGAAGCGGACGACAAAGCCGACGAACCAGAGGCAGCCGCAGCGCCCGCTGAAGCCGAGGAAGATGAAACAGCCGACGAACCAGAGGCATCCGAAGAGCCCGCTGCAGACGTTTCAACTACCAGTAACCCCGAAGCCGAAAAGGCCGAACCGGCTGGACAAGCCGAAGAGGCCGAAGCTGAAACCAGCCCCGACGACGAAGACAAGTAGTCTCTGTCTGGCAGTTCAAACTTAGCAATGCCCGGGTTACGCATATGGCAGGACTCCCACTACAGCAGTAGCTGAGCGCCGAAGATGTCTCCAGAAGATCAGAACGAAGACCGCAGCGAAGAACGCGACGAAACCCAGGAAAAACCGGAAGTAGTCATAGGTCCCTCGACCGACTACGAAGTAGGGCGTCGCAGCATTACCACGCATGGCGCCAAAACCCGCCGCCAAATGATGGCAGACAGGCACCGTTTGCAACTGAAGTCGCGACCGTTCATTCTCGTTGCGGTTGTCGCACTTATCGGTCTTCTGGCAATCCCGGTCTACGCATATTTCCAGCTCTATGTGTTTCCCCCGCGTGAACTGGCCCTCAGGGTTGAAGGCACGGTGTATACGCGCGGCGATGTCGTGAACTTCATCCGTTTTAATCAACGGATGAGTGAAGACCTCGGTATTCCGTTCGAGGTTGGAAACTCGCTGTTCGATGCGCTGCAGACGCTCCAGGAAAACGAACTGGCGTTTCAACTTGCGCCCCGGTACGGAATCACCGTTTCGTCCGATGAAGTCGACGAACGGGTCAACGCGATCCTTGGATTTGTTGCGGTGACGGTAGCGGAACGTGAATCTACCGAATTTAAGGACAACATCGAGGAAGCGAAGCGCCAGTTTATCCACCGCATTGGCATGGAGGAGAATGTCTTCCGGGATTTCATTCGTAAGAGCATGTTCAAAGAGCGGCTGCGCGATGTTGTGGCCGAGGAAATTCCGCGTGTCCAGGCACAGGTCCACCTCTACGAGATCGTCTTGTTTGACCGCGATCCTGAAGCCCAGCGGTCGATCGATCGCGACTTGACCGCTGGAAATCCGATCGAAAGTGTCGTTCTTCAGCATTCGCTGGACCCAAACGTCAGGCGAGACATGGGTGACCGGGGCTGGTTCCCATTGGGTGTATCACCCGAGCTCGACTCCCTCATGTTTGGGCTTGATGGGGAAGGCAACCGGCTACTCCCGATCAGGACAACCAGTGATGGGCGCTTTGATGAAGAGAAACAATGGTGGAGCTACCTGGTGATCGAGGAAGTGAACGACGCCCGCGAGGTTAATGCAGAAAATTTTGACGCGTTGACGACCCGTGGAATGACGATTTTCTTCAACGAAGAACGGAAAGGCTTCGATCTCCACATGGTGCTCGACAGCGCGATTTTCGATTGGGTCAACGCACAGATCAGGCTCTCCGCACTACTCCCGACCCCGACCCCGATTCCGGCCGATGCGGGATTCACGACCAGTGACGCCCTGTTATCGGGGCAGTAGGCATAATGTCAGCCACGGCACCCATGCAAGCCTCAGGTCGGAGTGAAGCGACCGGGATCGGTCTGCTCGGACTCGGCGTCGTCGGTTCGGCGGTCGCCCAGGCCATCGTTGAGCGGCACCGTTCGGGAACCCCGGACGTTCCGCTCTCGGTAGAAGCAGCAGTGGTTCGAAACCCCGATCGAAAAAGAGCGGTCGAACTTGATCGTGCAGTAATCTCGACCGACCCCGAATCGGTTATCGGAAACCCCGAAGTGAGGATCGTCGTCGAGCTCATGGGCGGCGAAGACCCGGCGTTCGGCTACATCGCAAAGTCGCTTAGGGCCGGCAAGCACGTTGTCACTGCCAACAAAGAAGTGATGTGCAAGCGGGGCGACGAACTGCTGTCGATCGCTGCGGAAAACAACAGGCATCTGCTCTACGAAGCCAGCGTCGGCGGCGGTATCCCCATAATCGGCCCGCTCATGAACGACCTGACCGCCAACCGGATCCTCAGTCTTCGGGCCATTATCAACGGCACGACCAATTTCATCCTCACCAAGATGGCGAAAGAGAACGCAGACTTCGACGATGTACTCGCCGAGGCGCAGTCGCTCGGGTATGCCGAGGCCGACCCGACCGCCGACGTCGACGGGTTCGATGCGCTCTACAAACTTTCCGTACTCGCCCGACTGGCCTATCACACCGAAATCCCGTTCGACGAAATTCACCGTGAGGGCATTCGCGAAGTCCATGCAAAAGACTTCCGCTACGCCAGCGAGCTCGGCGGCGAGGCCTAGGCGATGGACTGTCTGATCATCGGTGCGGCCGAGTTCGAGCGCGATGAAGAGCGTGAGCTCTTTCGTCGCATCCATGCGGGCGAGAGCACCGATGGCTGGGGGCGCTTTCTC
>JASLNQ010000182.1 GCA_030745955.1 Dehalococcoidia bacterium
ACTCGGCCCAATTGGCACCGGCAATGCTTGCTTCGTTGGCTTGCATCTTTCTTGCCTGATCACTTTTTGCATTGACAGGTTGAATGAGAACGGATTTGTCACCAAGTCTGAGTAGTGACTTGATCCGGCCCAATTCTCTAACTATCCGATCGAATTCACTGTCCTTTGCAACTATCACATATTGATGGCGATCACCGGTCAGGCTTCGTGGTGCGTCTGAAAACGCGGGATAGAGCATGTCATGAAGATTGACGAAATTGCTACGCCGACCTTGCGTGTCGGTTTCCGTTGTACCCAAGAGAGCGTGTTGACACCAGTCGTACGTTATTTCTTTCTCTTCGACCTCAGTGATGTCGATGGAAAGCAACGGAAAGCCCATGGCTTTGGCCAGCATGCATTTGATGAAGTCGAACTCATGCGTAAATTCGATTTCGACAGCCCCTATGACGTTATCCGATTTCGTATATTTTGTTCCTAACAGCGCAATGTCAAACCGGTATTCGTTACCGAATGGCATGGCGTACCGATACTCAGAGCGAATTTCTTGAGCGTCAGCCAGAAGGTTTCCGCTGAAGCTGAAGTCTGACGCTCGCTCGTCTTTAAAATGCCAACAGGCTGATCGCGCACTGGAGTGTCGATCTCTCAAAATCTTTGACACAAGTAGAAGGGCTTTTCGGTGCTTGGAGCTTTCATTTCGCAGTTCATCGTAACGGGCTGGATCGAAATCCTCAGCTGAGGTTATCCTGATGGCCACACTCCGGTTGCGAGGGTAGTGAGCGAAATGACTTCTGCGCCTGAGGCGTTTCGATACAGGATCGAAACTAGGTCTTCGCCAATATATATAGCGTTTGTTGCGATCGACAAACGGACCCAGCTTACGAGCGTCTTCCCGACTACGAATCTCTTGTGCAGTGACGGTCTCTTCGAAAAAGCCGTAGTAGCCGTGAACCCTCAAAGCTTCCTTCATGTCGCAATCGTACCAGTGCGCCTACCGTCCACCGCCCAAACAACGCAAACGGGCCTCACCCGGTGGATGAGGCCTACTGCTTTGTGTTCTTGGTGGAGACCGGGGGAGAGTCGAACTCCACCAACGTGAGCGGGTGTCCGACGATTTACGCACACCGGCCCGTTTTGCTCCGGGCGTCATCGGATGACTTGCCAGAGGACTGGCGTGAGCAAGTCGCTCGCTGCAATCCCGTTAGCTCCGGGCGTCGAACGACTTGGTCGCGCGTCGCAATCTACCCTCCCTCGGTCCCTCCCGAAGGAGGGAGGACAGGTCAGCTCCGGGCGTCATCGGATGACTTGGGTGACATATATGCAGATCCGCGGAGCAGGCCAGGGTAGGCGCCGACCCCAGATCCATCTCCCGATGTTCATCGGGATAAACACGGTCGGGAAATCGTTGGTATTTCCGGATTCTGGATTCTACCCACACCCTAATCCCCTCTCCCTGGCAGGGAGAGGGGATTAGGGCAGCCCCCGCCCCTACGCGTCCTTGTTGGCTATTAGGCTGTCTACTACTTCTGGTTCGGCGAGGGTTGACGTGTCGCCTATTGTGTCGATTTCGTTGGTCGCAATCTTGCGGAGGATCCGGCGCATGATCTTGCCCGAGCGCGTCTTGGGCAGTGCCGGTGCCCAGTGGATAACGTCCGGCGCGGCGATCGGCCCGATCACGGTCCGCACCTGCGCACGCAGAATGCCCTTCAGCTCGTCCGAGTACTCCTCGCCCATGTTCAGCGTCACGTAAGCATAGATACCCTGGCCCTTGATCTCGTGCGGATAGCCAACTACCGCGGCCTCTGCCACAGCTGAATGCAGCACCAGGGCGCTCTCGACCTCCGCAGTGCCCATGCGGTGGCCCGACACGTTGATCACGTCGTCCACGCGTCCCGTCACCCAGTAGTAGCCGTCCTCGTCACGGCTCGACCCGTCGCCGGTGAAGTAGTACCCCTTGTACATATCGAAATAGGTCTCTTCAAACCGCCCGTGGTCGCCGTAGATCGTCCGCATCTGACCCGGCCAGCTCGCCTTCATCGCCAGCACGCCTGTAACCCCGTTGCCTTCAAGCTCTTTTCCGCTCTCGGGTTCAAGAATTGCCGGCTCGATCCCGAAGAACGGCACCGTCGCCGCCCCCGGCTTCGTCGCTACCGCACCCGGCACGGGAGTGATCAGGATGCCCCCGGTCTCCGTCTGCCACCACGTGTCGACGATCGGGCAGCGTTCCTTGCCCACGCGCGTGTGGTACCAGCGCCAGGCCTCAGGGTTGATCGGCTCGCCGACCGTCCCGAGCAGCTTCAGCGACTTCATTTCGTACTTGTCCGGCCATTCATCGCCAAGCCGGGCGATCGCCCTGATCGCGGTCGGCGCCGTGTAGAACTGGTTCACGTTCCACTTCTCGACGATCTGCCAGAACCGGTCGGGCTCCGGGTATGTCGGAATACCCTCGAACATGACACTGGTCGCACCATTGGCGAGCGGTCCGTAGACGATGTAGGAATGACCGGTCACCCAGCCGATATCGGCGGTGCAGAAATAGATGTCGCCATCGTGGTAGTCGAAGATGTACTTGTGGGTTTGCGATACGTACACCATGTAGCCGCCGGTTGTGTGCAGCACGCCCTTCGGCTTGCCGGTTGAGCCCGATGTGTAGAGGATGAAGAGGGGATCTTCCGCTTCCATCACCTCGGCTTCCGATTCAGCGCTGGCGGCGGCCATCAGGTCGTCCCACCAGAAGTCGCGCCCATCCTTCATCTCGCAGTCGATTCCCTCGACTCCGGCGTTCCGGTCGACGCGCTCGACGACGATACAGGTGTCCACATCGACGTCCATTCGTGCGTCGGCGGCGTTCATCGCCTCGTCGGCAACGGGTTTCATCGGTATCGGCCTGTCGCCCCGGTGGGTGCCGTTGCAGGTAACGAGCACCGTGCACGTCGAGTCGACGATCCGGTCGGCCAGTGCGTCGGCCGAGAAGCCACCGAACACTATGGAGTGGATCGCGCCGATGCGGGCGCAGGCGAGCATGGCGACCGCAAGCTCCGGGATCATCGGCAGGTAGATCGAGACCCGGTCGCCCTTGCCGACACCACGCGACTTCAACACGTTCGCAAATTTGCAGACTTCCTCGTGCAATTCGCGATAGGTGATGGTGCGGTCCTCGCCGGGTTCGTTGCCTTCCCAGATGATCGCTACCTGGTCGCCCCGGGTATCAAGGTGGCGGTCGAGGCAGTTGTAGGCGACGTTCGTCTGACCACCATCGAACCACTTGACCGACACCGGCCCCTTGTTCAGGTCGTAGTTGAACTCGCGTACCGTGTCCCACTGCTTGAACCAGTGGTATTCAGCTGCCTTTTCGGCCCAGAACGCCTCGGGATCGGCAATCGAGCGGTCGTACTCGGCCCTGTACTCGTCGAAGCTCTTGAAAAAGGCGTTCTCCCGGAACGATTCCGAGGGTGCATAAAGTTCCGAATCAGCCATCTGTATCTCCAGTTACTCAGTTACCCAAAATTGCACAAGGAATTTCCAATATCCGCCATATTGCCAGAATTGGCCCGGAATTGACACGGCAGCGCGATTTGACGCGAAGAATACTACCGAACGGGGACCGGTCTGCTGCACCAACCGGCTCCACGTCGCTAGCTGGCGGCCTGCCCGGCCTCCGGTATGGGGCGGGGCTGCCGGCAGGCGGCGACCAGGCCCACGGCGACCAGGCACAGTGCACCGGCAATCAGGAACGGGGCGAGCCAGGCGTCGATGCCGCTGCTGGCGCCCGAGTCCTTGAAGATTCCGGCCATGATCGGCCCCGCGATACCGCCGATCCCGTAGGCCGAGAACATCAACCCGTAGTTGGTCCCCAGGTTCTGCACGCCAAAGCGGCTGGCCGTGGCGAGCGGGAACAGGGCGAAGTTACCGCCGAAGTTGAACCCGGTAAGCGCCAGGAAAATGTACAGCGCCACCAGCGAATTGCCGAGGTAGAAGAATCCGAACATCAGCAGGCTCTGCGTAATCGCCATGGTCATCATCGACCGTCGCCAGCCGATGTGGTCGGCGATGAAGCCCCATCCGATACGCCCAAGCCCGTTGGCGAGTGCGAACGATACGGCATACGCAGTCGAGGCGGCGGCCCCTGCTGCGGCAATATCGGTAAACGACCCGCTCGCTATTAGCGCGTCCTGCCCGTAGAGCTTGTTGATGCCGATAAGCATCAGCCCCGCAAGGGCGAGGAATACGAACGCAAGCCACAGCTGGTAGAACTGGATGCGTGAAAGCATGGAACGCGGGGTGAATTCGCTACCACCCTGGAGACCGGGTGCCCCCTCTGGCGGCTCCCATCCGTCGGGCTTCCAGCCAGCCGGCGGATACGTCATCAGCAACCCACCGATGTGTACGAGCACCCCGAAAATAACGCCGTAAACGAGGAACGTGTTGAGCAGCCCGATCCGCTCGATCAGGTGGCCCCAGTCGCCCGCAAGCTGCACCCACAGCAGCGCCCCGAAGCCGAACCCTGCCACGGCCACGCCGGTCATCAGGCCCTTCCTGTCGGGGAACCAGCGCACGCCAACGGCGATCGGGACAACGTATGCCAGCCCGATGCCCGCGCCACCGAGCACTCCGATTGCCAGCACCTGGACCCAGAACTGCTGGCCGAACAGCCCGGCAATCCCGTACCCGGTGCCAAGAAGAATTCCACCGGTGATAGCGACCGGTCTCGGACCTACCGCCGCCATAGCCTTGCCGGAGTACAGCATCATCGCGGCGAAGGAAAAAAGACCCACCGAGAATATCCACTGGGTCTGGGTAGCCGAGAAGCCGAACTCGCCACCTTTTGCTGTCAGTTCGCCCGTGAACACGCCCCAGGCATAGATGGCGCCCAGTGACATCTGGATGAGAATGGCGCCTACCGCAACGAGCCAGCGGTGGCGTACCAGGAGGCCGGCCTCGACCGTTTCGATGACGTCGATCATGGGGTGGTGGTGTTCCCACCCCTCAATAGCAGTTTTGATATTCATTCCGGCTCCATCCGCCAACTCAACCAGTCGTTGTTACGATCCGGGAGAGTC
>JASLNQ010000183.1 GCA_030745955.1 Dehalococcoidia bacterium
CAGTTAATTGCGTGGAGAAAAGCTGTTGGCGCAACCAAGGAACCACCCAAGCGTTAACTATTTTCATCGATCATCATTTCGGCGACATCGTAGACCTTTACCTCTGGTTTCCTAGCGGCAATGCCGTCGGTCATCTCCAGCAGCCGGTCCCGGGTCTCTGCCGGCACGCGGTTCACCGTGTACGAGCCATCTTTCAGCACGCCTGCGGCATCGCTGACGCCCGTGATTGCCAGCCGGCGTGCCAGTGCGATCAACGGTGCGCGGTGCGGTGCACCAAGTTCTACCAGTGAGGTGGTTGCTGAATCGAACAGCGCAGCCGTATCGCGCCACGAGGTTTCGGCGACGATCTGTGCGAGGCCGATGAACCTGCCGATATCGCCCGTGATTTTCGGGAACAGCTCGATTCCGGCACCCAGTGCATCGCCGGCCTGGTCGTAGGAGCGGCGCGAGAGGATTTCCAGGAATTCACCGAAGTGGCAGAACTCTTCGAAAGACAGGGTTTCGAGGAGCGCGGGGGTCGCCTCGAAGAGCCGGCATGAGAGCGCCGACGATTTCCACGTGCCCCGGTAGAGGGCACGGCAGACGTTGGCCCAGTCATCGATATAGCGGGGCCGCAGCCTGAGCATTGCCGTTGGTGAGGACTTGAAATAGGCGACGGCGAGCGAAGGGGAGTCTGCACAGAGCGAGGTGCCGGTCTTCGCCCATTTCAGGAACTGGCCCGAAGGGAGCTGGCGCTGAACGGCCACAGACGCATCGAAGAACTCGGCAGCGGCCTCCCATGACCTGACGGTCTTATGGGCTATCTCAAGGCCTTCGGAGGTCCATTGCTGGCAGGTTTCCTCGGCGAGCCGGTCCGTTAGCGTTTCGAGCGCGTCCTCGTAGCGCTCGAGCACAGGAGCGGGGAACTGGGCAAGTTCTTGCCGCACCTGTTCGATAACCGGCTGGTCCGGCTCTTCGGAACTATTCGGTTCCAGTGTTTCGCCAGACTCCGTCATGCTGCCCCGGTCACTATTTGGATTGTGTTCTCGATGATCCGGGCCGATGCACCCCAGATGATCCTGTCTTCGTATGCGTATGCGGTCATGTTCCGTGTGCTGCCGTTTCGGGTAAGCCGCATCGTCCGCTGCGTGGTCACATCGGTGAACACACGGACCGGCACGTTGACTACGTCGGCCACTTCTTGCTCAAAGGGTGTTATTGCGACCTGGTCGCCGATGCGCCCTGCGAAGGGCCAGACATCGAACCCGGTCGAGGTGTCGACCGGGGCCATCCCGCACCAGATGTCGATGTCTCTCGCATCGACCCCGAGCTCCTCGTTGGTTTCCCGCAGTGCCGCATGCATGGGCGATTCATCGGAACTCTCGATCAGTCCTCCGGGAAATGCCCACTGTCCGCTGTGGTGCTTGAGTGTGTTTGCCCGCTTGATCATCACGACACACGGCTCGTCGTTAGTGATGTTGAACAACACCGCCACGGCCGCGGGGGCACCTTTCCCCGCCCTCGGGTGGTCTACACCGGATTGCGATTTCAGGACGGCCTCGAGCCGGCTGATCGTGAGGTGGCTGCCGGTCACGCGAAGATGGAGGTTACGACTTCGGTGATGCTGCGCTGCACCTGTGGGTCGTCGGTGATACCCCATGTGACGGACACCTGGCACGCCCGGCGGTGCGAGACGCCTTCCTTGATAAGGCGGCCTGCGTAGATCAGCATTCGCGTGCTTGCGCCTTCTTCAAGGCCATGCTCCCGCAGGTTCCTGATCTTCACGCCAAGGCGGGCCAGTTGCTCTGCGATGTCGAGGTCACAGCCCGATTCGTGGGCGATGATCCTGGCCTCTTCCGGTTCCTCCGGGAAATCGAATTCGAGCGCCACGAACCGCTGGCGGGTGCTGTGCTTCAGGTCTTTGAGGGCGTTCTGGTAGCCCGGGTTGTATGAAATAACCAGCAGGAAGCCTTCTGCGGCGTCGATCACGGTACCGAGCTTGTCGATAGTCAACGTGCGCCGGTGGTCGGTGAGCGGGTGGATGATCACCGTCGTATCTTTGCGTGCTTCAACGACCTCGTCGAGATAGCAGATTCCACCGGACTTCACCGCCCGCGTCAACGGACCGTCGATCCAGCGGGTCCCGTCGGCGTCGAGAAGGTAGCGCCCCACCAGGTCGCTGGCGGTGAGGTCTTCGTGACACGCCACGGTGATAAGCGGGAGTGGTTCGCCGGTGCCGTTACGCGACGGCCCACCGGGGTTTCGCGAGGCGAGTCCTTCGCTCAGCCGCCATGCCATGTGTTCTACGAACCTGGTTTTCCCGGTTCCCGTCGGCCCTTTCAGGAGGATGGGCACACGCTGGCGATATGCCGACTCAAATATCTCGATTTCATCGGAAGTAGATACGTAAAACGGCTCGTCCGTGATGAAGTATTCTTCGATGCTCCGCTCTTGGTAATCCTGCTGTATGGCCATTAACTCTCGCGCCTTGAAGGCTTCCTCATCGCTCGTTGACGATGAACTACTTGGGATTCGCACTCTCTAACGCCGGGACAGTTTCCCAGGTCTTGATTACTCGTTCGCGCAAATCTTCGAGCGTGCTGTTGTTCTCGATAACCAGGTCGGCCCTGGCAATTCGTTCTTCGCAGGTCATCTGCGCTGCGACCCTCGCATCTGTTTCGGCCTCTGTCAGTCCTGCACGCTCCCGAACGCGCTGGCCGATCTCTCCATGTGTCGCCTCGACGGTCCAAACCACGTTCGTGAACTGATCCCAGCCCGCTTCGAAGAGCTTCGGGACCTCGATCACCACAACCTGGGACCCACGTCTCTCTTCTTCAACGAGGCGGTTCTCGATCCATTTTCGGGCGGCCGGCCAGACAATCGACTCAAGTTCTTCACGCTGGGCCCGGTCGGAGAACACGATGGCCCCGAGGCTGGTCCGGTCGATCACGCCTGAATCGTCAAGGATCTTGCGCCCGAACTGGTTCACGATCGCCCTGTAGGCTTCCGTACCGGGCCTGTACGACAGGTGCGCGACTTTGTCCGATTCGATCACCACCGCTCCCAGTTCCCGCAGGATGTGCGTGACTTCGGTTTTTCCGGTCCCAATGCCGCCGGTCAGGCCGATTACTAACACTCGTGCTCCCAGTTGCAAAAGTGGCGAACCGACTAATCTTACGCTCGTGTTGGGGTGTAGGGCAGGTGGTTTGCAACTGAATCGCAGTTCAGGGGTAGTAAACTTTTGTACCCGGTGTTGCCCAACAGCAAATTGCCGACCGTGCCGGTCGGTGTTTTTCGATAGTGCACACTGGTCGGGAGAGTCTTATTGACCGAGTCCGCATACAGGGCGCTGCCTTCAGTCGATGCGTTGCTTCAGACCGATGAAGTGACAGCACTTCTGCGAGATTTTTCCCACGATGCGGTCACAACGATTGCGCGTGACGTGCTGAACGACGCGCGGGCGGAGATCAGGGCCGAGGGGACCGGGGTGACACCCGATCAGCTGGCGGCGCAGGTCGTGGAACGGGCCGATCGCGCCTGGGGTGCCTGGCCGAAATCCGTTGTCAACGCCACGGGTGTCGTGTTGCATACGAATCTCGGGCGGGCGCCGTTGAGTGCCGGCATCGTATCGGCAGCTGCGGACTCGGCGTCGGTATATTCCGACCTGGAGTTCGATCTGTCATCGGGGAAGCGTGGTTCAAGGAATGCCCATATTTCCGAACTGTTGTCGCAGGTCAGCGGTGCCGAAGCGGGGATAGCGGTCAACAACAATGCGTCGGGGGTGCTGCTTACACTGGCTGCGTTGGCAGGTGGTGGGGGTACCGGTCCGGTTCGGACCGAGGTTATCGTCTCCCGCGGCGAAGCGGTTGAGATCGGTGGCGGCTTCAGGGTTCCCGATGTAATGCGCCAGTCGGGGGCTACGCTGGTAGAGGTCGGGACGACCAACCGTACCTATGCCGCAGATTACGAAGCAGTGATCACGCCGAATACGGCTGCGATACTCAAGGTCCACCCGAGTAATTTTGTAGTTGAGGGCTTCACCCACGCGGCGGAACTGGGCGAGCTGACCAGGATCGCGAGCAAACACGAGATTCCGGTGATAAACGATCTCGGGTCGGGTTGCCTGGTAGACACCCGGAAGTACGGGCTCGACCGGGAGCCGACTGTGCAGGACTCGGTGTCGAGCGGGGTCGGTCTCACACTTTTCTCGGGAGACAAGTTGCTTGGTGGTCCCCAGGCGGGATTGATTACCGGCGAGAAGCGGTTGGTTGATCTTGTTTCGAGACATCCGCTGGCCAGGGCAGTCCGGATCGACAAGATGACCCTTTCGGCAATTACGGCGACGCTGGTGTCGTACCTGAAGGGAAACTACGAGAACGAAATCCCGATCTGGAACATGATTTCGGCAGGCGAATCGGAGTTGGAGGCCCGGGCGAAAAAATGGCGGGAGGAGGTCGGTGACGGGGTTGTTGAGCGCAGCCGGTCGGCGATCGGTGGCGGTTCTCTGCCGGGCCAGACTCTGCCGACGGCGGTGCTGGCGATCGGGGGCTCTCCCGATTTCAAGGCCGACGCCTTCGCCAGATATCTGAGGCAGAGTCCTGTCGCGGTGGTGGCCCGAATCGAGAACGACCGCATCCTGCTCGATCCGAGAACGGTACTGCCCGACCAGGATGCCGCAGTGATCGAGGCTGTGAAGTTCGCGCTCGGGCAGGTCAGTCTGTGAGCACACGGCGATGAGCCCCAGGCGGCGCAGGCGGCCACGGCCTGCGACTGAGCAGGAGTGGGCTCCCAGCCGGTCGCGCGGACTCGAGCCTGTCGATATCGAGATCGACCTCCACGGCATGCGGGCCCACGAGGCCATCACGTTGATCGAGAATCACCTGCAGCGCTGTCACGACTCCCGACTGCATATCGCCCGGGTCAATCATGGCCACGGGACCGGTGTTCTGAAGCAGATCACTCGGGACACGATGTCGGGGAGTCCGCTGGTGGCCCGGCACTACGCTGCATCGTACGGCGACGGTGGCGACGGTGTAACGATTGCCGAGATGGACTATGGCGGACACCA
>JASLNQ010000184.1 GCA_030745955.1 Dehalococcoidia bacterium
GGCACACTTCATTTTATTTTTCAACCGGCGGAGGAAGGCGAAGCCGGTGCGAAGGCGATGATCGAGGACGGGCTGTTCGACCTGTTCCCGTGCGACGCGGTCTACGGTCTGCACAACATGCCGGGCATCGAAGCCGGGCATATCGGCCTTTGGTCCCTCCGGTCCGTAAGCGGTGATATCGACGTACACGAGTTTCGGGTTGATTTTCGAGACCGTGTCGTAGTCGATGCCAAGTTTGATGGCTGTATCCCGCCGGTTGTTGGAGATGATCCCGTCGGAGGCTTCGATTAGCTTCCGCAGTACGGCCGGTGCGGAATCACGTTTCAGGTCGACACAGATGCTCCTGACGCCGCGGTTCAGCGGAATGAACACCCGGCTTTCGTTCGGCACGAACGGCGCTGCCTGCCGCCAGGGGTCGCCGGACGGGGGTTCGACCTTAATCACATCTGCGCCCATATCGGCCAGCAGCACCCCACCCCACGGTCCGGCAACGAAGCTGCCGAACTCGAGAACTCGAATTCCTTTGAGCGGGCCTGAATTGGGAGTGAGACCGGATGTCATGGGGTGAATCTATCCCTGATCGTGTTCGGCTGGCCGGGTGGGCAGATGTTACCGCTGATCGGGCTTCAGCGCACGGTAATTGCCTGCGGGCACGCGAGAAATAGAAACGCCCGGCCCTGGTTTTGTCCATAACCAGAAGGTCCGGGCGTTTTATCCGATCTGCTTGTTTCGCTAGCCCGTCTTGGGAGGAATGACAAGAACAGGTCGGCGAGCAGATCGAACGACTTTGTCTGCAACGCTTCCCACGACCCACCGTTTGAGTCCACCGGCGCCGTGAGAGCCCATGACTACGATGCTGCCTTCAGCTTCGGCGGCCTCCTCAACAATTTGCTGTGAGGGGTTGCCGGTACGCACGCTGGCGCACGCCCGCAGGCCCATGGCTTCGGCATCTTTGACAAAGCCCTGCAGATATTCAGCAACTTCCTCTCGCTGAGCTGCGATCCCGAAGTCGCCAGCGTAATCGCCAGCACCGTATTCAATACCGGCCACTCCGACACCGAAGAAGGGTAGCCGTACAGTCTCTGTGAAGATCATGTCGGCACCCGCTGCCTTGGCGATTTCGGTGGCAGGCTGAATGGCCGATTCGGAAAGCGCCGAGCCGTCGAGCGGAACTATCACATGCTTTGGCGCACCGTTGTTGTCGCCGAAGTTAGTGGTTTCACCGGGATATAGCGTGAGGATGGGGGTGGCGGTCGAGTGCAGTACCCGGTCGGTCACGCTGCCGAGCACGCCCCGCGCAAGAACGGACTCTCTGCGCGTCGCCATGGCGATGAGATCGACATCGAGTGTATGGGCTTCGGAAACGATAACCTCGGCCGGTGACCCAACCCCGACGCGTACGTTTACCGCTGCGCCGGCCGCCTTCACGAACTCGGCTTCGGCCAGCAGGCCTTCCTTGGATTGGGCTAATGCGTCGTCGATGACATCGGCTGGAGTCCGAACCGGGGCAGCGACAGGGGGGCCGCCAACCGATTTCATCTGTTGGCCCTGGCTGCGCGTTGTGGCCTCGAGGATTTCGATCTCCTCGGGGTCGATTACTGAAAGCAGGATTATTTGCGCGCTTAACGCACCTGCCAGCCCGGTAGCCCAGCCTACGATCTTACGAGAATGCTCTGAGCCATCGAGAGGAACAAGTATTTTCTTGAACAATGTGTTACCACCGCGGATAGCTACTAAGTCACCCACACTACCGGCGAGGTATGAACGAAGCGTGATAACGAATGCCGTTACAGATGGGTGAGATGAAGAAATAATGAGGCTCGCACTGAGAGGTTCGCGACCTGACGGGCACGACTGGAACAAGCCGAAAACTTTGGCGAGTGTGGCCGGACGCACCACCCATGCGTCCGGCCCAGTGGAAGTAAGGATCGCTTTTACAGCGGAAGCGATACCACGGAAGATTCCGGTCCTGAATCAGGGCGGAACAGGTGTGGTTTCGGGCAGCTAGCCGATGAGGTACAGGGTTGGGTAAATGAATACCCAGGCCACGTCAACGAAGTGCCACCATTTCACCGCACCCTCCACTGCCCATTGATTGTCGGCAACAGAAGGGGCATTGCGCATCCGGAAGTACACGAAACCGAGCGTTAAAACACCGGTAACGACGTGAGTGGCATGCACACCCGTAAGTGTGAAAAGTACTGTGCCGAACGCGGTAGAGGGCGGGAAATGCTGGAACGCTTCATACCATTCGTACCCCACGCCGAAGAGGAAGATCACTCCCATTCCGATCGTTGCCAGCAGCATGCGCCCGGCGGTTTGCCCGTCGCCATGTTCGGTCGCAGCTTCAGCCCGGTATGCCGAGAGGCTGCTGAGCAGCAGGAGGATCGTGAGGCCGAGTCCGAGGACCTGGTTCACGTCGTCCGGCCGGCTCGTCCCAACCACGAAGAACCGGGCCGAGAGGAGCGCCAGGAAGAATGAGGCATCCGATACCAGGAACAGCCAGAGTCCGAGGCGGTTGATGTCCAGGGAACTGAACCGGTGATTTACGTGAGGTACGTGCTGGGTCACAGTTCTAGTCCTCGTCCGTGTCGTCTTCGTCGTCACCCAACATTCCGTACCAGGCTTCGCTGACGTGTTGCCACAGCTGCCCGAAGTGCATGAAGTACTGAATGATCAGCCACGATTTGGCGAGGGCGATCACAAGCAGAAGCGTGATCAGCGTCGCGTCTTCCAGGGTTACGGCGATCAAGAATTCGACGGCGGTCATCACGCCGAGTAAGGCGATCACGACCCAGCCGGTTTTCAGGGTTTGTTGGAGTGTTTTGTGCATCGTGAGAGTTTTCCGAGCCCGGGCGCCCCGGTCCTAGTCACCTTCCGCCGGTAGGGGTTGCTGGTTGGTCGCCGTTGAGCCCGGGAAGCGTGCGTGAACAACAGTCTCGTCGCCGTATCCGTAGGGATCGCCCGTTACCCGCGGCATCGTCTCAAAGTTCTCAAGCGGTGGAGGTGAACTCGTCTGCCACTCCAGGGTCTTGGCATCCCAGGGGTTGTCCGGGGCCTTCTGTCCACGGATCCACGAGTTCAGCATGTTGTAAACCCAGGGCAAGAACGCGACGCCGAGTCCGAACGCTGCGATAGAAACGATGAGGTTCATCGATTCGAACTCGGGCGGGTATTCGGCGACGCGACGGTTCATGCCGATAGAGCCCGGAATGAACATCGCCAGGAAGGTGATGTTGTACAGGACGAACGTCAGGACGAAATGAATTCGGCCAAGCGTTTCGTTGTACATCCGGCCGGTGATCTTCGGGAACCAGTAGTAACCGGCGGCCATGATTGCGAAAATCTCGCCACCCATGATCGTGTAGTGGAAGTGAGCAACAACGAAGTAGGTGTCTTGAAGGGCGACGTCGGTCGCGACATCGGCCAGGAAGATCCCGGTCAGGCCTCCTATCGCGAAGTTGAAGATCATACCCAGTGCGAAGAGTAAGGGCACTTTCAGTCTTAGCTTGCTACGCCATAACGTTCCGAGCGCCGAGAGGAAGACGACTCCTGTCGGGATCGAGATCAGCTCGGTGAGGATCATGAACGGGCCGTGCAGGGATTCACCCATTCCACTTGTGAACAGGTGGTGCGCCCAGACGATGAAGCTCAGGAAGACGATCAGTGCGAAGGCGCGGACCACCCACCTGTAGGCGAACACTGGTTTTCGGGCGAAGTGGCTGATGATTTCGAGTTCGGCACCGAATGCCGGCAGGATCATGATGTACACGGCCGGGTGTGAGTAGAACCAGAAGACGTGCTCATAGAGCACTGCGTTCCCGCCCGGGGGTGAGAAGAACGTCATGTTGAAAATGCGTTCGAAGATGATCATCAACATGCCGAACGCTACCCACTGGGTGGCGGTTAGCGAGATTACCGCTGCAGCTAATATCGACCACGCGAAGATAGGCAACCGCCCCCAGGTCATGCCAGGGGCGCGTTGAGTGACTATTGTCGCGATGAAGTTCATCCCGCCCAGAATCGATGAGATTCCGAATGTCAGGAACGCCAGCTCGAATAGCAAAGCCCCTGTAGCGGCCTGGACCGATAGTGGCGGGTAAGCGGTCCAGCCTGTGTCAAATCCGCCGAAGAGCGGGGTGAGCAGCAGCAGGACGACGACCGGGGGTACAACCCAGAAACTGAGGGCGTTGACGCGTGGGAAAGCGACGTCTTCCGCGCCGATGATGAGGGGTAGTATGAAGTTGGCGAACCCACCCATTACGGCGGCCACGGCAACGGCGATCATCATGATCCCGTGGAGGCTCATCGTGGTGTTGTAGTCGTTCTTTGTGAGCAGGTTTTGTCCTGCGTCGGCCAGTTCCACCCTGATAACCAGTGCAAGCAGGCCGCCGAGCAGGAAAACCACCGCCAGCGCAGTGAGATACTGGATGCCGATCACTTTGTGGTCGGTATTGAACCTCAGGTACCGCTCCCAGCCCCCTGACGGATTGTTATCGGTGCTTTTCCCGAACCACTCCCGACTCCAGACTTTCCACATGCCGACGCCCATGAGCCAGCCGATTACGGCGAACACGTAGCCAAGGACGATAAGCGGTTCCTTGGCCGGTTCGCCGGTCACCGCCGTGATGCCCAACGACAATCCCGCGCCAATGGCGAAACCGATTGCGGCGAGTACGATGCCTCTGACTAACGGCGTTAAAGCTGCCACTTACTGTTCCCTCCGGGAGACCCGGTCATCAGGCCCTGCTGCAGCGATCCATTGCTCAAACTCGGCTGGCTCTACCACCTCGATGCGTGTGAACATCAGGGAGTGGTCGACCCCACATAGTTCTGCGCACTGGACCCTGAAGTTAACGTCATCGTTGAAATGACCTACCTGGTTGGTCGTTACGTCGAAGGTGGTCGTCAGTCCCGGGACCGCGTCGATTTTCATCCGGAACGCCGGGATCCAGAACGAATGGACAACATCCTGGTCTTCTGCCTTCACTGAAAACCTGATGAGAGATTCGTTCGGCAGTATGAGCGATTCGTTCTTGTCGAGC
>JASLNQ010000185.1 GCA_030745955.1 Dehalococcoidia bacterium
TGCGAAGTACTGCGCCCGGAGCTTCCGGAAACCCTCCTCGGTGGCCGTGTCGTGTAAATCGCCCCCGGCCTCACCGAGCGGGTTGTTCCCGCCACCCATGTAGAAGTCCGACCGCAACCGGTTGACCAGCGATCCTGAATCGGGTCGCGTTCGGAAGCCGGGGCCAACCTCTATTTCTGCCGGGTCGTACAGGTCGTTCAACGGCCCCGTGTAGGGAGGGTGCGGCTCGAAGAAGTTGACGAATAGCATCCACGGCTGGTCGGCATGCTCGCCCTCCGGGTAGTCACGTATGAAGTTCGACGCCGTGTGCCCCAGGAATCCGGCCTGCGTCTGCTTTTCGGTCAACTCGGCAACCCCGACCCAACCCTCGTAAGAGACCTTCATTGATGGCGGCTCGACACCGTGGTCACGCAGCCACTGGTTGTACGGAGCCTCCTGGTACCGGTACTCCTTGCGGGTGATTCGCACACGCTGGAAATCCTCGACCGCCACCCAGTGATCGAAACCGTGCTGTGCCATCATGTCGTCGCCAAGATGCCACTTACCCATGTGGGCGTTGTAGTACTCGTCGGAGATCATGTCGCCGATGGTCGGGATGTCCCGGCTCAGCGGAATGTTGTTGCGCTGCAGTCCCGTGTGGAACGGGTAGAGCCCGGTCATGATCGACGCACGGGCCGGCGTGCAGACGGGCTGCGTGACGTAGGTGTTCTCAAATACGAAACTCTGCCCGGCGAGCCTGTCGAGGTTCGGGGTTTCTATCCAGTTGTTCCCGTAGGCGCGCATAGAGTCGCGTCGTTGCTGGTCGGTGAGGATGAAAAGGATGTTGGGCTTTCGGTCTTGCATTGGTTTTCTCGTTCAGGGCCTCGCAAATTCGAAGTGTCGGTGCACCTACTCAAGTCTCGCCGGGTAAAAAGGACCATCGTGCTCTGGCGTGCCCCGCGGAGCTTCCTGGTGTCGCCCAGGCAATTCGATTGCGCCCGGCGACTAACGCCCTGGGTGTTACCAGCCACCCGAAGGGTACGGCATCCCCGCTCGCGCGCAACTGCATGCAAAGCTAATCTCGAACGATGGACCTGGTTCTTCACAAGCAGTTGGAAACTGCCCGTTGCCGCATCACGCCGATCACGATCGAGATAGCGGAAGCGATGCTCGCGCGCGAATCCTCGCAACTGGCGCAACTGGAAACGGGATCTCGAATCAAGTTTCCCCATCCGTTCCGGGTCCCACCGATGATGGACGACTTCCTTCCCGCAGTCATCCAGCGGCTGCAATACGAGCCTGCTCAGGTCGGCTGGTGGGGTTGGCTGTTTGCCGATAAAGACACGCGGGTCGTGCTCGGTTCGGTGGGCGTCAGCGGCCCGCCCGACGAAACCGGTGCTGTGGGAATCGCCTTCTCGATATATCCCGAGAACGAGAACCAGGGCTACACGAAGGAAGCTGTGAAGGCCGTCACCGACTGGGTTGTCGCCCAGCCCGGTGTGAAGTCGCTCCGCATGACCATTCACCCGAAGAATTACGCTGCGGTCCGGATAGCACAGCACGCAAAGTTCGAACTGAAGGGCACCGTGGTCGACGCGGTGGTCGGCGAGGTCCACCTGTACGAGGCCAAAACGCGAATTATCGTCTCGCCGCCCTCGTCGCTCGCGTGAGCGCACGCCCATGCCGGGGTGCCACGCGCTTGATCACTGTCATTCCCGGCTAGAACGACCGTGACTACGGAGTGGGATCACAATAGAATCTTCGTGTCGTTCGTCACGAGCGGCAATGTGAGTGGCATCAGCCCCGGAGATTCGCTTGACCGAGCAATCGGAAGTCCAGTTCGAAGCCAGCACCAGGAAAAAGCGCGAAACGCGACCGTGGGGCTCGTTCGAAGTTCTGGCTGGCGGCCCGGGTTTCCAGGTCAAACGCCTGACCCTAAAGACCGAATCCCGCCTGTCGCTCCAGTGGCACCGGCACCGCGACGAAACTTGGGTCGTGGCGCGTGGCACGGCGAAAGTGACCGTCGGCGAAGAAGAGCACACGCTGGGTCGCGGACAATCGATATATGTCGCACGAAACGTCCACCACCGGATCGAAAACATCTCCTCGGTAGAGCCCCTCGAGATCATCGAGGTCCAGACCGGCGACTACCTCGGTGAAGACGACATAGTCCGCATAGAAGACGACTTCGGCCGGGTTGAGTAGAGGGTGCAGGCCAGTCCCCTCTCCTTGTGAGGGTTAGGGTGTAGGTGGTTGCCCTGGACGCAACGGCTGTATGATCGCGGCCTGCGTCCTGCTTCCTTCGGAAAGCCGCAACCCACCCTTAACTCCCTCCCTGCCAGGGAGGGAGAATTGCTGACACCCAACACCCCTAACATCATTTCAGCGCCACGCTGCCGTCGCTGCGGATCGGCGGTGGGACCTGTGCCGGGTCGAACGGGTGCATGCCCGGTGCTGCCTCGTTGAACTCAACGCCCAGCCCCGGCCTCTCCGACGGCGTGTACCAGCCGTTTTCGAGCTTGATAATCTCGTCGACCATGTCACGCCTCGGCGGAACTTCCTCCTGCACCGACTCCTGCACGTCCCATGAGGGCGACGACGTAGCCAGCGCGATGCAGGCCGCGGTCGCGATCGGACCCTGGAAGTTATGCGGGCAGATCTTCACGTGATGGGCCTCGGCGATAGTCGCGATCTTCTTCACGCCAGTGATGCCACCGGCCACCGCGATATCCGGCTTGAAAAAGGCGCAGTTCGTGAGCTGCGCATACTCCCGGAACTCCCAGATCCCCATGTTCCGTTCGCCCACGGCCAGCGGCAGGCGCATCTTCGACGCCACGTCGCCCATCGCCACGACCGAATCCGGAACTATCGGATCTTCGATGAAATACGGCCTGAGCTTCGCAACCTCGTCGCAGAAAGCAATCGCCTCGTGCGGCTGCATGTTGCGGTGAATCTCTATCCCGATATCGAAATCCCACCCGACCGTCTCACGCACTGCCCCCACCATGTCGACCGCCAGCCCGATCATCTTGGTGTAAGTCAGTTCGCCCCAGTTTCGGGGCATCGGCGTGAACTTCAGGGCAGAAAATCCCTGGTCGAGCGCCTTCTTCGCGCCAACTGCGCACTCCTCGGGCGTGTTGCCGCCGATTCCCTGCGCGATACCGCGAATCTTCTGGCGCACCTTGCCACCGAGCAGGTCCCACACCGGGGCCTGTAACCGCTTGCCCTTGATGTCCCACAGCGCCATGTCGATAGCGCTGACCGCACCGCCGATGCTGTTGCCACGGAACGCCGAGTTGTAGCGCCAGATGTAGCTCCAGATGTGCTCGGTGTCGCCCGCGTCCATGCCGATCAGCGCATCGGCAAAGCCCAGGATCGTTTGCTCGGCTGCTTTTGGATACGACCAGTAACACGACTCGCCGATACCCTGCGTCCCATCGTCGGTCGTGATGCGGACGACCAGGAACCGGGCTACGAAAAACGTTTCGATCTTTTCTATTTTCAATTTTTTCTCCAGCGTTCTTTCGATCCAGGGCCCCTCAACTGTCATCCCGTACTTGATCCGGGATCAATTTCCAACGTGGCACAGTTTTCGCGATCCAGCCAATCCAGCTCCTGCCATCACCGCGCGTCCTCAGCTATTAAATCTTCCAGTGGGCGTTGATGCTCGCCTCGTACACGGCCGTTTCTTCGTTCTCGATCTCCTCTACCGTAACGGGCCGTCCCAGCACCGCCGACTCGAGCGCAGCGTTACAAACTGCGAGGTCCTTTCGACCGACATATGCGTCGACCTCGGGCGTGGTGCCGTCGGTGATGCACTGGCCCAGTTCGTAGTACTCAAACGCAACCAGGAAGCGGTCGGCATCCTCGAAAGGCGTGTCGTACGACCCCAACCGATCACTGCCGAACAACCTGGTCGGAAGCTCGTCAAGATGAAAATCGGGAACCAGCTCCAGCACCGCGTCCCCGGTCACCACGCCACCCCCGTCGATCGTCAGTGTCAGCGGATCGCCCCTGCGCTGCCTGGCCGGCTCCATCGAACCCTTGCTGCCGTAGATCATCCCGTATTGTGTGGGCTCGCCGTGGGCGGCGTAGAACGAGGTCCACTGGCCGACCGCGCCGCTCTTGTACTTCAGGGTGGAGATCACCATGTCCTCGGCGTCGGCATCGATCTCGTCGGGCACCTCGTCGGCCCAGTGGTCGTAGAAACTCGCCACGCCAATCCGCTCGCCCCTGTAGCGTTTCGGTTCCCAGGTTCTCGAGACCGCAAAGACCTCTTCGATGTCGCCGAGGTAGTACATCATCTGGTCGACCGCATGGACCCCGGCGTCGACGAAGATCCCGCCAATGTTCTTGTAGTGCCGCCACGGCCAGATGATGATGTCGTTGCCGCCCCGCGCCGATCCCAGCAGGAAACTGTAGGGAGTGCCGATCGCACCCACGTCGAGGAGCGCCTTGTTGAGCCGGCACATCGGATCGCGGCGTTCCTGCTCGCCGACGCTCAGGACCTTCCCGCTCCTCTTCCAGGCGTCGATCACCCGGTTGCAGCCCCGCACGGTGAGCGAAAGCGGTTTTTCGCAGAGTACGTTGTAACCTAGCTCGAACGCCATTTCAGCCACCAGGTGGTGCGATCCAGAATCGGTGGTGATATCGACCGCCTCAATGTCGGGACGCTTCTTCTCCATCTCCCCCATCGAAGTGAAGACCTCGGGGCGGCTGCCGAGCAACTCTTCAGCGTTGTCGGCCAGGTGAATGGCGTTCTCCTCGCGGGTGTCGCAGACCGCCACCAGCTCGACGTTCGCCATGCCGCTCTCGTAAAGGGCGCCAAGGGCACCCAAATGACGACCGCCCATGCCGCCCGCACCAACTATCGCAATCGGAATCTGGACCACGCTTCAACTCCCATGACTGGCACCCGGCCAAACTGGCCCGGGCACGCCCGCAGTTTTACACCATCGCGAGTGCGAACGTGCACATTGAAAGCGGCAATTCAGAAAATTCGGCTGAAGCGGATCGCCTCCGAACTCCCTCTCCCCG
>JASLNQ010000186.1 GCA_030745955.1 Dehalococcoidia bacterium
CTTTGAGACCAACAGCGATCGTTCGATTCGGAGTAATGGCTTGAGCTTCCGCAGGTTGCGGTGAGCGCAACTGGCCCTGAACTAATTCAGAATAGCAGACAGGTCGATAATTCCTGGAGATTTTCGTGTGCGAAGGAATGACTCCTGCGCACTGCTGAGGTTCACGCTGCGAGATGGCAAAACGTAAACGCCGATTGCGCTACACGGGTCCAGACCTGACCGAAAATGCTGGTCTCGATCCCGGTGACCGGTTCGAAATCACGCTGGGTGAGATTAACGATGCGGGCGACGCGACGGCCGATTTCGAAGGCGCACCGGTGGCGATCGCTGGGGGGCTGCCGGGAGAGGTTGTCATCGCGGAGGTTCAGAAGCGCTTTCCAGAGCGGATTGCGGCGAAGGTTGTGCAGGTGCTGCAGCCCGGAAGCGAACGCGTCGATCCAGAATGCCAGTATTTCCTGAGTTGCAGTGGGTGTCAGTGGCAGCATGTTTCGTACGGCTACCAGCTTGAGCTGAAGCGCAGGCGGGTTCAGCGGGAGATCGACAGACACGAAAGCCTGGCGCACGTGGAGGTCGACGCTACAGTCGAGAGCGCAAAGCGGCTCGGGTACCGTAATCACGGCCGGTTCACAATCGGTAAACGGGACAATGCGGGCCAGGTTGGCTATGTGAATGCGGTGACCCGGCGGTTTTTACGGATTGATGAGTGCCTGTTGATGGACGAGTCGATCAACAGAACTCTTGGGCTCGTGCAGGACCGCATGGACGGGCAGACCCAGATGTCAATCAGGACCGGGTCCAACACGGAGTCGATGCTGGTTCAGCCCCGGATGAGCATTTCGGGATTGGGCGTTGTCACCGGTGAGCAGCATTACGAGGAAGAGGTGAGGGGTTCCCGGTTCCGGGTTGCCGCTTCGTCGTTTTTCCAGGTGAACACCGATCAGCTATCGAGGGCGGTCGACGAGGTGCGTGAGCTACTCGACTTGAGGGGCGACGAAACCATGATCGACGCCTACTGCGGCGTCGGCGTGTTCGCCATACTGATTGCGCCGTATGTTCACCGGGTAGTCGGGATCGAGGAGTCGGCATCGGCCATCGGAGATGCCGAACTGAACTCGAAAGGTATCGCGAACGTCGAGTTCGTCGAAGGCAAGACCGAGGATGTACTTGGTGACTGGCCTGGGCCACGGCCCGGTTCCGAGGGTGCCGACGTTGATGTGCTGTTGCTCGATCCCCCCAGGGTCGGCTGCCATCCCGATGTACTGGAGTCGGTTAAGAAGCTGAAGCCGGGGAAGGTGCTGATGGTTTCGTGCGAACCAGCTGCGATGGCCCGGGACCTCGACTTGCTGTGCGACGAGGGGATTTACCGCCTCGAAGTCGTTCGCCCGGTCGACATGTTCCCGCAGACTCGCCACGTTGAAGCGCTCAGTCTGC
Source organism: Dehalococcoidia bacterium (assembly GCA_030745955.1). The sequence goes on from JASLNQ010000186.1 coordinate 1,432, forward strand.
TCACGCTCCAGGAACCCCGGGAATGAGCAGCCCGGTGGGACCCGACGATAATGTGTTGATACTTGCCAGCGGATCGCCGCGACGGGCGGAGATACTTGGTGAGGTGGGCGTCAGAATCGAGATTGTTCCCGCCGTTATCGATGAGGACACGATTCTTTCAGGTGCGCACGATTTCGCTAATGCGGTCCAGCGGCTGGCGCTCGTAAAAGCGCAGTCGGTTGCTGCATACAGGCCCGGCAGGGTTGTTCTTGGAGCAGACACGATTGTGGTGTTGGATGGCGAGATACTCGGTAAGCCCGGGTCGCCGGACCGGGCCACAGAGATGCTCCAACGCCTGAATGACAGGTCGCACGAGGTAATCACTGGGATTGCTGTCATTAACTCCGCCGGAGAATCTCACACCGATTTCGTCAGTACTTCCGTCCGGTTTCGTAGGCTTGGTGATGACAAGATTTCAAACTATGTGTCCACTGGTTCTCCCCTCGACAAGGCTGGTGGCTACGGAATCCAGGACAGTTCGTTTGCACCCGTTGCGAGTTACGATGGGTGTTATTTGAATGTAGTGGGTCTTCCTATGTGCGTGACGAGCAGGCTGATCGAAAAGGCAGGGCTGCCGCGGATTGATGCGGATGTTTGCCGCGGGCACGCGGGTTTTGATGCTGCCAGTCCGAGGGTGGGCGAATGAACATCTTTGGCATGGGCGGTTTCGAGATCTTGCTGATCGGCGCGATCGCGCTGTTCGTGCTTGGGCCGAAACGCCTGCTCGAGGGTATTCGTGAAGGACGCCGGATTTACTCTGATTTGAAGCGTCAGCGGGACGCCCTGCAGTCGATGATCACGGAGGCTATCGACCTTGAGGACCTCAAGAAGCAGGTGGACGCCGAGGGTCTGGCCGATAGCCTGGCTAAAGATGTCAAGGGGTTGGAGGACGAGCTGGCACTGGACCAGGTGGCAGATGACATCAAGATTTCCACAAGTATCGATGGCGGGCCGGTCCCGCGTACGAGGCAGCTGAAGCGGCCGCCGATCGGGGTCGATTCCGAAATGCGAAATGCAATACCCGACCTGAAGTTGCCGGTTGCGGCTGAGGGCGATGTTGAGGGATCTGAGGGAGCCGGACCGGATGCTGGCAAAGATGCCGACGCAGCTTCGAGTTCTGATGCGGGCGCGTCAGCAGGGGCGGACGAGGTGAAGTCGTGAACGACAACGCCATGTCGGTGCTCGAACACCTCGGCGAGTTGAAGCGCCGGCTGATTCGGGTCGCGATCGTCATGGCCATTTTTATTGGGATCGCGCTGGCGAATTTCTCCCTTATATTCGAAACGTTCACTTCCGAGGCGAAGCGCCTTATCAACGATGCTGGCGGTGAGATCATTCAACTCACGCTCACCGAGGCTTGGGTTGCGGCCGCAAAACTTTCTATCATGGCTGCGCTTGTCGTGGCATTGCCTTATTTCCTGTGGGAAATGGCGATGTTTTTCAAGCCGGGAATGAAGCCGAACGAACGCAAGTACATCTATCTGCTGGTACCCAGTGCGCTTGCGATGTTCGCGCTGGGTGCAACGTTTGCGTACCTGGTCCTGATTCCACGTCTTTTCGAGTTCATGCTCCGGTTCCAGGGGCGGCTTGCGGTGCCGCAAATCACCACTGCATCGGTGATTTCGCTGATGGTCGGCATTATCTTCTGGCTTGGGATCATCGCCGAGATCCCGATCGTGATGTTCCTACTGGCAAAGATAGGCCTTGTGAGTTCACGCTGGCTGAAAACGAAGCGGCGCTGGATGATCCTGATCGCGTTCGTATTCGGGGCGATCGTTACGCCGACCGATCCGATCTCCCAGGTAATCGTGGCGATCCCGGTGATGCTGCTCTTTGAGATCGGGATGCTGCTTGTGAGGGTAGCCGAGCGCGGGCGAGACGAGTAGTGCGCTGGTGAGTAGCCTGGGATGTGGCGCGCCGATAGCGTTTCCGAGCCGAGGTGCCCGCGGCCCACGCCATACCACGCCAGTTAGCTGGTCTTTGTGTCGGCGTTCTGGTCGTCGGAGTCCGAGTCTGAGGTTTCGCTCTTGCTGTTCAGAGCGGACTTGAACTCGTTGATCGCCTGACCCATTCCTTTGCCTACCTGCGGGAGTTTGCCAACCCCAAAAAGGAGAAGGACGATCACGAGGACGATGACAACTTGAAGTGGGCCGATGTTCTGGAACACTGATAGAAGCTCCGGGTTGCCCGCGTGGGGCTTGTTGAACTGGACCGAAATCCGCTTGCAAGTATACGCCGTGACGATTCACCTGCCCGATATGGGTGTGATGATTTGCGGAGCGCTTCCCTGGGAGTGCCGTACAGCTAGCCCAGGTACCGCCAGACTGCGATCACTTTGCTGAGGACCTCGACATCGCTCGAGTTGAAGGTCATGGCTTCCATCTGCGAGTTGGCCGGTTCCAGGCGGGTCCGGGGGCCCTCGGCGTAGAAGTGTTTGAGGGTCGTCGAGTGGTCCGATTTGATCCGGACGGCGGCCATCTGCCCGTTCCGGACCGTGGATGCCTGTTCCATGATCACGAGATCGCCATCGGAGATCAGGGCGTCGATCATCGACTCGCCCCGCACTTTGAGTGCGTACAGGCCATCGCCGGGGCCGACGATTGCCTGCGGCAGATCGATGAGTTCCTGGCCGGTCAGGTCGGACCATGTGTCGTTCTCGGGCATTGGGAACGGCGAACCGGCGGCGATGGTGCCGAGGAGCGGTACGGCTACTGTGTCGATACTGGCCGGTTCCGGCGGCCCGTTCTTCTGGTTCGCCAGTGTGAGACCGCGGGAGACCTCGGAGTGGCGGTTCAGAAACCCGCCTTCTTTCAGGCGGTCAAGGTTGTATGAGACCACGGAGGTAGAACTGATATCGCAGCCGTTCTGGATGTCACGGACGGTCGGCGGATAGTCGTGTTCTTCGATGAACTCCTCAATGAACGACAGGATTAGTTGCTGGCGTTCCGAGAGCTTCTTCATCTGTTTTGCCCCTGGCCCCTGGTGGGTCCGCTGTTCGGTTTCGACGCATGGTCGACGCTTTAGGATATTTCCGCACTAATGTTCGCAAATTATCAGTGACACTTCTGCAATGTCAATGAAAGATGTCACCGATTACGCTCATCAGTTCGGAATTCGGCGTGTCTGAGGATCCCTGCGGGATTGATCTGGGGAAATTGTTAGCGGTTTCAGTCACGGAGCGCGTTCGCTATGGCGCGCCCGGAAGCGACTGGCACGGGACACCATCGTTGTTTCCGTCGAGGCCGTGTGGGTCGTTCTCTGGCCCGCCTGCGGTGACAAAGAAGTCCTGCGCCGACTGCCAGTCCTCAAAATCGGCACAGTTTCGATCAGGTCCGAGCGGATCGTAGACAGGCGTTGACGTTGCTGTGGGTACTGGAGTCGAGGTCGGAGTTTCAGGTGGGAGCGAGGCCGGCCCGGGCGTGGGTATGGCCGTTGCGATGGGATCGGACACGGCTGGCGTGGTCGAGGGCGTTGGCACCGAGGTTGGGGTGGGTGCGGGAGTGGCCTGGGGTGTTACTGATGGGGCGACTGGTGGTGG
>JASLNQ010000187.1 GCA_030745955.1 Dehalococcoidia bacterium
GTGACTGCGTTTGCGGTGAAGCCCCCGCGAAACACCCCGCGCTCATTCCGACCAGCCACCTGGAATCACCCGATTTCCCGACCCCTGCGGAGGGACCTCGGAGAGCGCGACCAGGCTTGCTCAGTGCACACCGAGGGACATCGCATCGCGGCACCAGCTGCGGCGAAACGTCATTTCCGTTGAGGTCCCTCCGCTCCGATCGGGAAATCGATTCAGCATGTACTCAACCTATCCCAGGCAGGCTGTGGGCCGGATCGACGGAAGCCTCTTGCCCTCGTCCCCACGCCTAGCTCGGGTTGTCGAAACTCAGCGTCCGGCACTCCGGGCAGAGCGCCCCGTACCGCTCGTGAGTGAAAGCGTCGCCCAGCAAGACCTCGAGCCGCCCCAGCGTCATCGCCGATGTGAAAGTCGTGTCGCAACTCTCACACTTCACCGCCTCGTCCTGGCACAGCACCACGGCACCACCTGTGAGAGCGAGGACATCCGTGCGCAATTCGAGCCTGATCGCACCCGCCGCAATCTCCGGGCAGGCTTCGACACACTCGTCGCACGCCATGCACGACGCCGCATCCAGCGAAAGCTCCAGCAAACCGTCCTCGTCAGTCTGCCTCAGCGCACCGGTCGGGCACACCGCCGCGCAGGTGCCGCACATCGTGCAGCTCGCCCTATCAACGACCGGGACTCCGATCGGGGAGTAATCGTGAACAAACGGCTCGAACGGGCTGGTCGACCCTTCGGTCAAAGCCATCAACGCGGCCGCGGCCGCCGATCTGCCGAATATCCCGGTCGCCTCCTGCCTGGCAGCAGGGGGAGTGGCGATGCTCGGGGCTGGCAGCGGCGCGCCGGAGTCGGCTGGTGGCAAGATCGCCACCCGTTCCGGATCATCACCGGCAAGCTCAAGCACATTCCTGGCGTATCCGATAATTCCTTCGACCTTCGGGCTGGCGTTCTGCTTGCACTGCTCTTTGCAGCGAAGAACTCCGACCGACCCGGCACCCGCCGCCGTCGCACTCAGCAACGCCGCCGCCGGGACCATCGCCCCGCATGCCACCGGCACTACCTGCCATTCGTCACCCGGCAACCGGGACGATTTCGAACACGCAAACAGGATGTTCTGTGCCCCATCGCCCCCATCGTCGGCAACACCAGCAGCGATAATCGCATCGACATGGCTCTCGATCTCTTCGGCCGAGTAGCCCGGAAATTCCACCGCACGCTGCGGGCAGGCCGCAGCATCCACCCTCACCGATCCGCCCTCGTTCTTCAACGCACCGTGCGGGCAGGCCTTTTCACATTGATTGCAACCCGAACCGGCAATACAGGTCGAGTGGGCGATCGTCGGCACCGGACGATATTCGATCGGCGGGATCGTGAACAACGCCCTGCGCGAAATCTTGCCCCCGCCATTCGAAAACACCGTCTTGATGTTCTCGGGCTGTGTCCCCGGGTACGCCCCGGCCCGCGCGATTGCACCGCGTATCGCCGTTACCGATGCCGCCCTGTTGAACGAACCGGCGCCGCTGGCCGGCAGCTCAACGATCTGCATGCCGAACGAATCGACGCCTGCCCTTCGGGCGCGCGCCCTGAACTCGTTCCGGGAATAACTGTCCCTGCACAGCGCAAAGATCAACCGGTCGGCCTGCCCGTCCCCAACTTCCTCCACCGCCTTGCCGGCGTCACCGCACAGCTCTCCGACCGACCTGAACCGCCAGCCCGGGTAGCCCGCTGCAATATCCACAACGCTCCCGCTGGCGGGTGAATCCCCGCACACCAGAACAAGTCCCGCTATCGCCGGCGCGCCCAGGCCCTGGTTGTCGCCGGCCGCAGATTCACTTTACGTTTTCATATTCATGTAGCCGATCTCATCAGCGGTTGGAGCGCCCGCAGAAAGTCGAGGTCGTGAGTGATCTGGGCATGCGCGGCAACCGCAGTTGCTGCGAACAGGCCATTGTCCCGTGCTGTAATCTGCCGCAGCAGCACAGGTACCCAGGCCGAAAGGTGCTGGTCGAGAAAACGGCGCTGCCTGTCCTGCATCCGCCGGGCTTCCTTGAAATCGTCCTCCGCCCAGGCGGTCGTCTCCCTGCCGCACAGGTACGCGATGAACTCAAGCTCGACTGCAATGTGATCGGGAATGTTTCCCGAAGCCGACGTCGATTCGATACCGGCCGATGCGTAGTGCCGGTCGACGCTGGCCAGCACGAAACCGGTCTCCTCGGCCCCCGGAACAAGGTAACTCGTCTCGTTGAGCGGTACCGGGTTCATTGAGGGCGTCGGCCCGAACAGCCGCTGGTACTCGCCCTCGGCGGGCCCGGCCGAATCGGCATCGAGTTCGCCAAGTTTCTGAAGGAAGTCGCTGAATGCCGGGTAAAAAGCCATATCCGCCGCCCAGCCCGAGACGCCCAGCACCTCGGCCGCGGCGTCCCCCAGCTGCTGTGCCGTGTCTCGCCAGGTACCGAGAAACACGGCGCTCATCAGGCTGTAGGCCATCTGCCTTAGCCCGGCCAGGTCAGCCATACTAGCTGAGTTTTTGCTCATCGCTTCCCAGCCCCTTCACTAAAACCTGGTTATCCCGGTCGTACTAATCCGAATCCGACTCGGGGAACAACTCATAGACCACTGCCGAGAACAGCGCAATCGCCACACCGATCACGAAGAACGTAGCCGCGAATTCCACCCGCGGGTTACTGAAACTTGGACCGGTCACCTTGCCGATTGGGGCCGCGAAGAAGAAGTAACTTACGGTCGACAGGAGAACCCCGAAGATCAACGTCGCTGCCGTGAGTATGTTACGCATCTAGTCACCCCCCTCTTCTGTGCCGGATATTTCGATTACCGGGAGAATCTTTGAAACGATCACGAAGAAGCCGATTCCCAGCGCCACCAGGCCAATAACTACTGCGTACTCAACCCAGGTCGGCGTGTAGCTCCCCGCGGCATACGGCAGCAGCCTGCCCTCGGTCAGCGGTGGCACCACCAGCAGGTAACGCTTGAGAAGCGCGGCGGCCATTATCGCCACCGCGGCGAGCACCGTCATTGATACTGTCGCCCTCTTCATCACGGCCTGCCCAAGGGCGATGATCGCGCCGAGTGCGAACAGTGCGTTCGAGAGCCAGAACATCCATGCGTACTGGCCTGTAACAATCGCGTCTCTTACGTTAGTCGCCGTTTCCCGTGCTTCGTAACCCGCAGTGAGAATCTCGACCACGATGAAGTACACGGCAAGTAGCGACAGCACCAACAGTAACCTGTTCAGCCACAGGAAGAGCTGATCGCTAATCCGGTCCCTGTTCGAGAGCGTCGAACGCAGGATCCCGGCCAGTACCACGGCAATGGCAATACCGGTCACTGCGGCAAGTCCAACCGAAGCCGGAGCCTGCAGAGCGCCAACCCAGCCCGGCCGCCCCTGCTGGACACCGAACACGAAACCCGATGTTGAAGCCGCCATGATGCCGATCAAGATCAACACCACCGCCAGCACCCGGGAAACCCTCCGGTGACGCTCGCGCTCAGCCTCCGTGTCCTTGTACCCCGCGGCCAGGAGCCGCGGGATCCCGCTCCACGCACCGCCACGCTTCGCCATAAGGGCAGCGTCACGTCGGATGTCGAGGTACAGGTAAACGATGATCGCCGAATAAGCCGCGACCAGTCCGATAGTAAACGTGCCGAAGAACGGCGACATCGGCCGTGCGTACCGCATGATGTTGACGATCGCCCGGAGCGGCTGGCCGACGTCGGCGATGATGCTCCAGCCACCGACAAACAGTGCCGACATCGCGAACACGGCGAGTGCCCGCACCAGCATTCTTGACGACCGGTCGCCGGCAAGCCTGATCACTCCGATGAGGATCATGGCGCCAAAGCCCATGCCAACGGCCCACATCTCAAAAGCGATGTACAGGCCCCACGGTACTCCGCCGCGGGTACCAAGGTCGCCAAGCCCGGTGACAATCTCACCCTCGGACAGCTGCCTCGAATAGCCAACCAGGCCGAAGATCACCAGTCCAAGCGCGATCACAAGCGTGACCGCCGCACCCATCCCGATCCGTCCCACTCCGTAAGGTAAGCGTTGATTTTCCTGACGGGTTGCCATGATTAAGACCTACCCTTTGGCTTCTCGATTTCTCTCGCATCTTTTGCTGGAGGAGTGCCAACGTAGTGGACCGCAGGTCCCGTGCTCCAGTCTTCCAGCAACCGGAACGTGTGTCCCTTGTTCTCGCTAAGGACCTGGGAAGGAGCGCTGTTCCCGTCATTCATATCGCCGAACGATATTGCGTGGACCGGGCAGGTCTCGACACAGGCCGGGTTGTTGCCACCTTCGACTCGCTGCACGCAGAACGTGCACTTCTCAATTACGCCCTTGATGTGGTTGCCACCCGCTATCTTCCGGTTCTCAGATCCGTACTTGTCAGCCAGGTCCGGGTTGGCGTAACCGGGCACAGCGCCATCGGTGACCTGCTCGACATCCGAGTCGTGCCAGTCGAGGTACTGCCCCTTCTTCGGGTCCTGGTAGTTGAAGTAGTTCACGCCGTACGGGCAGGCCACTTCGCAGTAACGGCAGCCTATGCAGCGGTCCCAGTCGGTCGCCACAATTCCGTCTGTGCGCTTGTAGCGAGCGCCAACCGGGCAAACCTTCACACACGGCGCATCCTCGCAGTGCATGCAAGGCCGCGGCATGAACTTCACCCGGGCGTCGGGGAATTTCCCCTCCTCCAGGCGGAAGACATACATCCAGTAGGTCGACTCGGTGGTGTTATTTTCAATCTTGCACGCCACCATGCACGCCCGGCAGCCGGTGCACCGGTTCAGGTCAATTGTCATCCCATATTTGGGCATCTCTATCTCCCTATGCCTTTATGAGGCGTACTTTGACGTGGTACGACTGATCAGCTGTGTTCGCGGTGTAGCCTTTCCCGGTGAAGAACAGGGTGTTGGGAGTCGGCCCTTCCCCCTTGGTCCAGGGGTGCTTGACTATCTCTCCGTAATGGTGGGGCAGGCCCAC
>JASLNQ010000188.1 GCA_030745955.1 Dehalococcoidia bacterium
AGCATCACCTGCGCGGGAATCACGTCCGTGATCGCGCATTTCTTCGCCCCTTGAGCCCTGCCTGTCGTTCGAACGCCGTGGTCGGTTACGCGAGCGACCGGATTTGCTGGCTCGGTCGGAACTCGATCGAGCGGGTTCGGATGATTCGGGAGTGCGGTTTGCGGCTTTGCGTTCGCGGTTTTGCGAATTTGTGTCGGCGGTTGCTGATGCGTCGGTCTTATTGCCGCGACCCATAAGGTTTTTGAGTCGGCCTAGAGTGCCCAGTGTTCTGGTGCCCTTCTGAAGGTAGGAGGTGTTTTCTCGTTATGTTTGCGTTTATCAGGGCTAAGTGTACGACTTCGGTGAGCAGTTACCACCATGAATACACGAGCAAGCGGGGGATGTTCGTACGCGACGGCGTTCCGGGGTAAACCCGTTCAACCGCAAACAGGTAGCTGGGTGGTAGATTCGGCTAGTGTCGGGGCATGAATTCCAGGCAGTTTTCCAAAACCCCAGATATTTTGACAGTGGGAAGTGCCGGTCTCGGTCGGTGGCGGTCGTCGGCCAGCGGCGCGATCGTGCAGGTGCGAGAGAGTTGGGGTGCGGTTTTTTTAGCGATGGCCGGTGGATTCGGGGTTGTGCTGGTCGCTGCGTTCGTGGGGGGGATGGACTGGACCTTATTTTCGGTTGCGTTGATTCTGCTTTTTGGCGGGATAGCTACTCACGGGGTGTCGTCGCGAAAGGTCCGGGCTGCAGAACGCCTGGTCGACGATCTCGAAAGGCGACTCGCGGCTGAGGCGAGCGCGAGCAGGGTCATGGCCGCGGTGAAGTTGTTGGCGCCAGATGGCTCGCCGGGTGGCAGCCCCGACGGTACCCAGAGCGGTTTCCAGGGTGCCGATTCCAGGCTTGCAGCTGCCGCCCGCATGGCTACCGGTTACCCGGCGTCAATCGTTTTCAACCTGCGGGGTGCGCATGGCGTCCTGGCACCATCGAGCTGGAGCTACCAGGGTGAGTTTTCACAGGCCCGCGACGAGTTCGAGCCGATCGGCGGCGATACGCCCGGGGCCATGGCGGTCCGGCAGGGTTCGGCGATTGTGATGTCGCTCCATGACGAAGACAGCTGTGATCTCCCGAAATGGGTTGAAGCCGCGGGTTTTACCGACGGCATTGTGGCACCGGTAACCCGTGGACTCGATACTACCGGAATCGTTTATGCCTTCAACAATTTCGGGGCGCTGCCGACACTCCGTGAGATAGAGCAGCTCGAACTGGTGGTTAGCTTCTGTTCGCATTTCCCGGGTGCCGTGCCGGTCGATGGGAGTGGTGGCATGGGGGTGAAGTCCGCGCAGTTCAGGACCGTTGACGGCCCGGCTGAGCGTTTTGCCTCCGCAGCGACCGGCATCGACATGCCCGGGTTTTCGTTGAATCCGGGATTGGAGCGCATGGAGCTGGATGGCATTTCGCTTTCACTCTCACCGACCGAGTTTCTGTTGATGCATACACTTGCGTCCTCGCCGGGAAAGCCGGTTTCACCGGTCGAGCTCGTGAGCAGTTGCTGGCCGAAGGATGCGAGGCCGGCCGACAACGCGCTCGACGTCGCGATTTTTCGGCTGCGTCGCAAGCTGGGCAGGACTGCTTCCGGAAAAAACCTGGTCAGGACGGTGCGGGGCAACGGCTACATGTTCGTACCGCCCCCATCCGACACACCCACACCCGTTGTTGCCGACTGACTCGGGTCTGCTCTGCAGCGTCCGCACCGCCGGCTCCGTGACCACCCCTGTAGTTAAAAGTAAGCGCCACACCGAGGCGTTTGGTGCGGCGCTTACGCCTGCCAGTCGTGAGACCGGGTCCGCCAGGAAATTCTTGCAGTGCAAGCGAGATCAGCTGACCGGGAGCAGCACTGGGCCTCGCTTCCGGAGCGGCTGGGGTGTATCGAACATCGAGAGGGTTGCGGACTGCTGCAGTTCGATCTGGTTGACCGGTGCCGTGGGCTTTCGTATCGGGATATTTCGCCCGGTCTCAGTCGGCGTCGGGACCGATCGGGCACCAGCAAGGATCAGGGTTACCCGAATTGTCTGACCCAGTGCAATGTCTCGCACGCTCGACACCTGCATATCGGCCAATTGTCCGATCTTCGAGCGGGTTGCGGTAACTGCTTCGGTGATCTGGCCGGACGACAGACCGATACCACCTTCGACGTGAATCACGGTCGAACCAACGGGGAATGGGTCGGAGTCCAGGTTGCCGAAGGCTGATTCAACTGCAGATTTTCCAGCATGTAGTCCGCTTGAAGACCCGGAGATAAGAACCGATTTGCCTCCGCCGCGCTGTTGCAGGGATCGCTGGATTTCATCGAAACTTTCCTCTGAAGCCTCCAGTGCGGCAACAACCCCTCGTATGGAGTTCGAGATTGTCCGGTCGGCCTGCGTGAAGGCATCATTCAGCGACACGCTGCCTCCAGTTTTCGCCGACTTGAGCAGGTGGTCGTTCCTGGTGACAAATACCGAATCTGAGGCGTCCTGCAGGTTGTTGAGAGCGAGTTCAGCCGCATGGCTCCGAAAGCGGCCTTCGAACTCGAAGGGCATGTTGACAACGGCGAGGGTTAAGGTGCCCGATTCCGTGGACGCTTTTGCCACCAGCGGTGCAATCCCCGAACCGGTGCCACTGCCGAGGCCCGCCACGATGATTACGACGTCAGCGCTATCGACAAACCGGGCGAGTTCTATGTTGTTTCGGGCGTCACCGGCAAACTGGTCCGCTGCCGCTTCGGGATCACCACCGCTGCCAAATCCGTTGCCGATCGAGATGGTTTGTATGAACAGTTGATCGGAACCGGGGAGGTTTGTTGTCCCTGAACCGGTATCGATCGCGAGAAAACCGGTGTCGCCTGGGAGCGAGTCACGCAGGCGTACCAGCGTGGAGCAACCTGCTCCCCCGACGCCGACAACTCGGACATCGAGGGCGGAAACAGGGTGCAGTCGGGTGAGGTTCATCATCTTGTTCAACATCTTTTCGCTGTATGTCGGATTGATCGGATAACGGCGCTCAGACGCACTGGATTTGCGTACTTCGCCGCTGGCTGTATCTGGGGTCACACTGAAATTAGCACACTTGTTCTACACAAAGAAAGAATTTAGAACACGTATTCCGAACACTTGTGCGTATTCACCTGCTAGCAGGTAGGCAGGTCGTTGGGTGAGTTTCTTTTTACGAAACACACCTGGGTGCGTTCAGGGTGTGGGTGGGTAACAAGGGACTTTCATTTATCGGGTTCGACCCACCCCCTGGCCCCTTCCATGGAAGGGAGTGGGGAAATGGCGGGTATGGACTGCCAGTTTGGTTGTGAGTTCGGCGCGAGGCACGCGATGATTTTGGACTCAAGTTTTCCGATGAGTTACAGAGTCCCCCAATGCCAACCTCGATCGAAATACCCCTTGTGTCCAACGCTTTTGAAGATTTCAGGAACCGCAACGAGACCGAGCTGACCTATACCCTGAAGTGGGCAGCATGGAAGTGGCTGTGGGAGGTCGCAGGCTGCCGCGCGGTCGGCTTCGAGGTCCGGTTGGAGGGGCCGTTCGGGCGTATTGCCGACGTGGTTGGGCTGGGTCCCGAAAACCGCGTGTTCCTTGTCGAGGTCAAATCGAGCCGGGGCGATCTCCGGCGGGATGACAACAACGAGCGCACGCGGGAGAGGCTTGCAGGGAAAGCAGAGTCGCTGGACCGCGAGGTGGAGCTTACGGAGAGGGTGCTGACAGAAGCCACCAGGAGCTCGAGTGCCGATGACGATGGCACCGGTGGCACCGGTGAGAATGGGCGCGCACTAAAGACCGCGGAATCGGATGCCAGGACAATCAGACAAAAATCAGAATCAACCAGGAAACGGATCGATACCCTCTCCACCAAGTTTCATGACCCCGCCTACCTGCGCTGTGCCGACTACCACTACATCATGGCGCCACACCGGATGATCAGAACTACGGAACTGCCCGATCAGTGGGGGCTGCTAAACGAGAAAAGTGAAACGGTCGTGGAGGCACCGCCCAAGCAGGTGAAGCGGGTGACCCAGCACGTTCTGCGGGCCATCGCACGTGCAAACACCCGCGACCTGATGAAGGCATGCGACGTGCTGGTGGTGCGTTAATCGCCGGGCGCAATCGGATTGCTTGGGCGACACCAGGAAGCTCCGCGGGGCACACCAGGGCATTTACTCTCTCGCCGGGCGGTCGACCTGACCTACAGGATCTTGCGCAGGCGTTCGATCGCTTCTTGCAGGTTGTCCTGTGAATTGGCGAACGAGATCCGGACGTAACCGTCGCCGAACTCGCCGAATGCAGTCCCGGCCAGGAGCGCGACTCCCGCTTCGTACAGGGCCTTGTCGGCGAATTCCTGGGAAGACAGGCCGGTGCCCCTGATGTTCGGGAATGCATAGAACGCGCCCTTTGGGACCGGGCAGGTGATTCCGGGCAAAGAGTTCAGGCCTTCGACAACGAGGTTGCGTCGCTTCGTGAACTCTTCCATCATCGTGGTCACAGAGTCCTGCGGGCCCTCGAGGGCGGCGATCGCGGCCATCTGGCTGAAAACCGATGTGCAGGAAACGCTGTTGGTCATGAGCCGGGTGACAGGTTCGACGAGGAAATCGGGGAACACACCGTAACCGAGCCGCCAGCCGGTCATCGCGTAGCTCTTGGAGAAGCCGTCGAGGATGATGGTCCGCTCACGCATTCCGGGGAATTTCGTAATGGAGACATGCTTCAGGCCGTTGTAGTACATGTCCTTGTAAATTTCGTCGGCAAGTACCACGAGGTCGTTTTCGACAGCCATTCCGGCGATTTGTTCGAGATCAGCCTCAGGGATCACGCTCCCGCACGGGTTGTTGGGGGAGTTGACGATCAGGAGCTTTGTTTTGGGAGTGATCAGTGACCGAAGGTTGTCGATATCGGCGTTGTAGCCGGTCTCTTCGTTCAGCTGCAGCGGAATGGCGGTGCCGCCCATGTACTGGATCA
>JASLNQ010000189.1 GCA_030745955.1 Dehalococcoidia bacterium
GCGCCTTGTGACAATCAGCTTGTTGTTCGGGTCGGTATCTCCGAGCTTCTTACGCAGCCGTGACATATGCCACTTGACCAGGTTTTCTGTCTCGTAGTCCGGACCCCAGATTCGCTCGAGCAGGTCGGTTGGGGGGACCGGCGACCCGATGTGGTTAACCAGTTCGTTGAGCAGCCTGTACTCAATGGGTGTCAGATCAACGGGTGTGCCGTTGGTCATCACCTCGCTGGTCACGAAGTTGATATCGAGGAAACCGTCCTGGAACCGATCGTTGATCGGTGTGGGGTGGTTGGAAACCGCCCTGCGGAGGTTTGCCTCGATCCGTGCCAGCAGCTCGGTGAAACTGCCGCCCTTGACCACGAAGTCATCACCACCTGCGCGCAGTGCCTCGACCTTCTGATCGGTGTCTTCAACACCACTCAAGAACACAACGGGGACATCAGACATCGCCCGCACCTGTCGGCAGATCTCGATACCGCTCATCATCGGCATTACGAGATCGAGGACAACCAACTGCGGTTGAAACTCGTAAAAAGCGCGCAGCGCGGTGCGCCCGTCCGATGCACCCAGCGTTTTGAAACCTGAATCTTCGAAGGTTATTAACAACGCATCCAGAATATCTGGAGCGTCGTCCACAACCAGGATTCTCTCACCGGTCATGCAGATACGTTCCTTTCGCAGGGCAACTGCCTGAATAGCTGACTTCGCTAATCCAAACCTAACCCAACCTCATTCACACCGACCACATGCGTTTGCCTAATCGCCAATGCGGGATTTCCTCAATCCACGTGGTGGGGACTACCCACCTAAATCAAACCTTTTGGTCCATTCTGTACATCCCACATTTCTCCACAAAGTCTTGACATCAATGGATTACAAACTAGGTAGAGCAATGTAGATCGGCCCCCCCGCCCCCGCGTGACCGTCAACGACAAGAGGATTAAAACTGATGTTCAAACGATGGATTCCAGCTAGCTTCATCGCAGTGGCGATAGCGCTCGCCCTTGCAGGTGGCGCAGTCCTCGCAGTGGGCGGTACCGGTGACGAACGGCGCTCGGACATCTTCGCAAGGGCGGCCGAAATTCTTGGCATCGACCAATCTCAACTGGAGGGCGCACACGAACAGGCCACGCGGGATATCCGTAACGAGCAGCTCGCGAACATCGTCGAAAAACTTGTGGCAGAAGGGCTGCTTGAACAGGGCGAGGCAGACAGCTTCCTGGCCTGGATGGCTGACCGGCCCGATTCCGCGGACGCGCTCCTCGTTGCCAGCCTGGTGCCTTCTCCGGTCAGGCTTCATGTTTCACCGCCCTCAAGGCTGGGGCTGCACAGACTCGGGCTACAGCCAGGGAGCGAGCTGATCGAGCGAATGGCAGGAATCCTGGGCATTGAGGGGCAGGAACTCGCTAACGCGCTTGCCGATGGCGCAAAAGATGCCGACGAAGCGAGCACTGACGACCCCGAAGACCGATTGGCGTTGATGCACGCGCTTGTTGATGACCTGCAGGATGCCGGTTCGATCACAGCCGACGACGCAACCAGACTCCACAGCTGGGTCGACGACACACCACAGTGGCTGCTCGATGCAGATCTGCCCGCCCGGGTGCTCTCAGTGCTCGGATTCGCGCCTGATGCCTTCATGAAGCCCGGGGGACTCAGAGGGTTCGACTTCGGCTTCCCCTTCGGCGACCACTTCGGTGAAGGCGACCTGAATTTCGAGTTCGAGTTCCGGGGTCCCGAAGGATCCTTCCGGTTCGGACCCGGTGAGCATAACCGTGTGCCCGAAGACGGCCTGTTCGGGAACGGAGAGCTACGTGGACTCATGGAGCGGTTTGGTCTCGAGCGGTTCCTGGGCCCGGAGGGGCTCGAAGGGCTTGAGGGAAGCAGGGGGTTCGAGAGGTTCGACGGCCTTGAAGGCCTCAAAGGGTTGGGAAGCCTCCAGGACCTGTTCGACAGGTTCGAAGAGTTGGAAGGGCTTGGGGGATTCGAGCGATTCGAGGGCCCCGACGGTTTCAACGGCTTCAGGTTCTTCAGTCCGCCGTATATCGAGCCGGAAGACACCGGGGACAGCGCTGAGTCGACCGACACGGCTGCGTAACTGCCCGTTTCTGCCCATATCATGCATAACCATGGCTAGCACCGAACCGACAACCGAAACGACCGCCCTCATCGTTGAGGACGACAAGTCAGTCTCGCAGCTGATCCGCCTCTATCTTGCACAGACCGGTTACAGGGTGCTTGAAGCCGGTGACGGGCTGACCGGCCTGAGAATGGCCCTGGATGAGTCGCCCGATATCGTGCTGCTCGACCTGAACCTGCCGGGAATGGACGGGATCGAGGTGTGCCAGAACATCCGCAACGAGTCCGACATTCCGATAATCATGGTTACGGCACGAGTTGAAGAAGACGACCGGCTGGCGGGTCTCGACCTGGGCGCCGACGACTATGTCTCAAAGCCGTTCAGCCCGCGCGAACTGGTTGCACGCGTGAATGCAGTGCTGCGCCGTACCAAGCGGGACACTCAAAAACGGGAAGAAACCGGTAACCAGCTGAACGCCGGCGATATTTCCGTTGACCTCGACCGCCGGTCGGCTACTGTCCTTGGCAACGAGATAGAGTTCACCCCGACCGAGTTCCGGCTCCTTGCCTACTTCGTTGAATCGCGGGGCCGCACGGTCTCCCGTGAGCAGATCATCGAAAATGTGTTCGGGTACGACTTCTCGGGCTACGACCGGACGGTCGATACCCATGTGTCGAACCTCAGGAAAAAACTTGAGGCTGCGAATCCTGACCGGCAGCACCTGAAAACGATGTACGGAGTTGGGTACAGATTCGATGTTTAGCTGGATCTCCAGTCTCCAGGGACGACTCACCCTCGGTTTCGCCGTCATACTGGCGCTTTCTATTGCGAGCGTTAGCTTTTACTCGGCGTATGCCACGCGGATCGAAACCGAGCGCTTTGCCGCGGAAATCGAACTCGCCCGCTCAGACCGTGCCGAGCAACTGGTACGCGACACGTACGAACTGAACCAGAACTGGGACGAGGTCCAGTACGCCATCCAGCAGGTCGGCAACCTGTACGGCTGGCGGGTAGTGCTTGAGAGCGAGGCGGGAGTGATAGTGGCCGACTCGCACGAACTCGTGCGGGACGCACAGGGCCTGCTTGAAACGTTCACCGAGCGATTTGCTTCAACGGCACGTTTCACGAAGCGCCCGGTGTATGTGAACGGGGACCTGATCGGCCACATGCTCGTCGACGAACGCCCGAGCCGTGGTGAACGCCCGCTTTCGATGAGGGACTATTCGATAGTTCCTTTCGCAAGATTTCTAAACGAGCAGGCTGGTAAGCAACCCCCGCCCCCACCGCAATCGCTGGCAACCCGGATCCCCTCCCAGGCGACCGGCGACCTGGTGGCCGAGGTGCTTGAGTACGTCGACCCGCCGCTGAGTAATCTCGAATCGTCATTCCAGCGGTCGCTGCTCATTGCGGGTTTCGCGGCCGTGTTCGCCGGTCTGCTGATCGTGACGATGTTCACCCGCCAGGCTTTATCGCCAGTACGCGGGCTAACCGCCGCCGCCAGCAGGCTGGGTACGGGCGATCTTAGCCAGCGAGTGCCGGAAACCGGTGACGACGATATCGGGGAACTGGCAAAAACGTTCAACACGATGGCCAGCGATCTCGAACTGGCGAGTGAGCAGCGTCGGCAGCTGACCGCCGATGTCGCACACGAACTCCGCACGCCACTCACGAATATCCAGGGGTACCTGGAGGCGATCAGGGACGGTGTTGTCGACGCCAACGACGACACTATCGACACGATCCACTCCCAGACGATCCACCTGGCAAACCTGGTCGAAGACCTCCGGATCGTGGCGGTCGCCGATGCCGGGGCGCTGGTACTGAACAAGACCCACGACTCACCGGCACCGGTGATCGAGGAGACTGTTGCGAACTTCACCCAGCGTGCCCGCGAACGCGGGATCGACCTTTCCATTTCAAGGACCGGGATCGAGCCGATCGTCGATTTCGACGAGACCCGGCTGCGCCAAATCGTGACCAACCTCGTTGAAAATGCGCTAACACACACACCAAACAACGGAAAAATAACGGTAGAGATCGCGGGTTCGACCGCAGGGCTGAAAATGTCGGTATCCGACTCTGGCGTGGGTATCTCGAGCGAGGACCTGCCCCGAATATTCGATCAGTTCTACCGGGCCGACCAGAGCCGGACCCGGGCAACCGGGGGAGCTGGTCTCGGGCTCACCATCGTGAAGCGGCTTGCCGAGGCTCACGGTGGAACTGTCTCGGCGGCGAGTGAATCCGGTGAAGGGACCACCTTCACAGTGTTGCTGCCGAACGGCCGGGTCTGATCAGCGTCTATTTATTTCAGTAACTCCAATCACTTTCTACAAATCCAAGGAGAACACGGTGGAAGCGACTCCATCAGAGCAGTCAGCCGCGCCAGGGGCGGGACAGGAAAGAGCAGTCCAGGGCGACTCGGCAGGCCTATCGATAATTAAGCTCGTCGTGTTCGTAGTCGTTGCCACGGCAATTGGTGTCGGTGCGTACTTCGGGGTGCAGGAATTTCTGCTGACCGACGATGCTTCTGAGGACGACCGCAGGCCTGTTGCCGTCACCAGGGGAACGCTGCTCGACGACGTAACTGCCTCCGGTTCAGTTTCGTTTCCTGAGCTGGAGAGCCTGAGGTTCGATATCGCAGGGACAGTCTCCGAACTCCTTGTAGAAGAAGGCGAGGTCGTGTCGGAAGGACAAACCCTGATACTCCTCGACGACGTCACGATTTCAGCTCTTGAATCGGCTGTCGCCAATGCCGAGATCGATCTCCAGGACGCGGGTGAGGAACTCGCCGAACTGCTCGGGGGAGCAAGCGAACTCGAACGGGCCACGCTCGAATCGGCTGTCGCCAACGCCGATATTGACCTCCAG
>JASLNQ010000018.1 GCA_030745955.1 Dehalococcoidia bacterium
GGGGAAGATCACGCCACCCACCAATCTTGTAAAGAAAGTATTTTTCCAGACGGAGGGCAATCCGCTATTTATAGTCGAGATGGTTCGGCTTATGGGAGAAGAAGGCCTGCTACAGGAAGAGGCTCTGCTTGACGCGGAAAACTGGTCAATCAGGCTGCCGGAAGGTGTCCGGGAAGTGATCGGCCGCAGACTGGACCGGCTTTCTGAGCGCACGAACGAAATGCTCACCACCGCTGCCGCGGTCGGCCGTGATTTTCGATTGGGGGTCTTGAGCGAGCTATCGGATGAAACCTCCGATGACCAGCTGATGGACGCAATCGAGGAAGCAATCGACTCAAAGATCATTGAAGAGTTACCGGACGCCGTCGGAAGCTACCGGTTTACCCACGCCTTGATACGGGAAACGCTGACGAGCGAGTTATCACTTACCCGTCGAGTGGGGCTCCACGCTCGCATCGCGAAGACGCTGGAAGATTTGTATGGCGATGGGATTGACCAACGCGCAGCGGAACTGGCGTATCACTACTCCGAGGCCGAGAGTGTTCTGGGAACCGAGAAGCTGATCCACTATTCAGTTATCGCGGGCGAAATGGCGCTCGAAGCCAACGATCCTCTGGCCGCATCTGTTCATTTCGGGCAGGCCGCGAAGGCCATCTCTGAACACAGTCCGGACAGGATCGTGGCCCGCGTAGAGCGCGGTGTCGGCCTGGCCGGACTGGCCACCGCCCGGCAGCTGCCAGAGTTTCAGGCTTCAGGGGGGGGGTGATTGAGCGTTCGTTCAAGATGTTTGTCGACCTTGGGGACCACGAATCGGCCGTACAACTCGTCACGCGCGCGGTGTATCCGACTGTGGCAGTTTCCGGAACCGCCCCAATCCTGGAGCAGGCCTTCGAGTTGGCGCCGAAAGATAGCGTTGAGGCAGGCCGCATCCTGGCACGTCTTTTCCTCGCACTGATGGTGGAAGATGGAGAGGAAGAGCGATCCAAGAAATTTGCAGAACAGGCCTTGCGGATCGCAGAGCTGACCGGTGATACCAACATAAAAATGCAGGTGCGCTCAGGCCAGGGAGTTATCGAAGGGTTCCGCGGCAATTACTCAGAATCACTGAACCTCAGCCTCCAGGCCCTGGAATTAGTCGAATCCGGCGGTGACTTACGATCCGAGTGGTTCTCTCGCTTCTTCAGCAGTTCGGCGTTTCTTGCTCTCGGAGAACAGCAGCACGCGCACACACATATTGATGCGCTGCAAGATTTTGTCGAGCGATATGGACTCCCTTCGGCCACCGCCACTGGACTCCGGAGTTTGCACGCCCTGCTTCGGGGAGATTGGGAGTCGGTGCGACGGACGATCGTGGATCCCATAGACGATGCGATCCTGTCGGTTACCCAACACCGGAACATAGCGATTGCGGATATGCATACTGGACGTGATAACAGTTTTGACCCTCTCGAATATGTGATCGAGCGTGACCGCAGGGTGGCTTCCGCGATGGACGAGGTGCGATCGGTGGCGGTGGCGTTTATTGCCTCCGCGCTGCCTGATAAGCAGCGTGCGGTGATGATGAAACATATCGCACATCAGTGGTCCTTAGGTCCGGAAACGATGCGATACGACCGGTATCTGACCCTGCAGAAAGAGCGGGCCGCCGCTACCGCACTGGTTGTGGACTCCGATACTCCAATCGGCCTGGTACAACGGGCGTATGACAGTCTTGAGTCGCTCAAGAAATGCGCCTACTTGATGTTCGCGGTGGACCGATTGCGGGGGCGGCTGGCAGCAGTCTTGGTGCGACCTGACGACGCGAGAACGCATTTTGAGGACAGCCTGGAGTTTTGCCGAAACGCCGGTTACCTGCCTGAACTCGCATGGACTTGCTATGACTTTTCCGATTTCCTGATCAAACTCGATGCTCCCGACCATCGCGCCAGAATCACCGAATTACTTGGTGAAGGGATTGCGATCGCGCGGGAACTGGACATGAAGCCACTCGTTAGCAAACTCGACGATCTCTCCGAGCGCCTGACCGCCGTGGGGTCGACAGACAAGCCTGTATTCCCGGACGGTTTGAGCGGACGGGAAGTCGAGGTGCTTCGGCTTATCGCAGCGGGCCATTCTAATCAGAAAATCGCCGACGAACTGTTCCTGAGCCGGTACACAGTCGTTCGGCACGTTGCGAACATCTTCGGCAAGATCGATGTCAGCAACAGGACTGAGGCCGCTACCTATGCAAACAGGCATGGGCTCGCGGACGAGACGGTAAATATTTGATCCACCAACCGATCCAATCATCTCCACGAATTCCTCGCCGTCTCAGCACGTCGCTGCAGCACATTCCCTGCTAAACCGGGTGCCAGCCTGTGGACTGGGTGGGGTCTGTGGGCCTTGTGGCGGTGTCGGGCCAGACTCGGTGACTCTGATCCCGTTTTCGCGCCATTCAGCGGGTCAATGTTCCAGGGAGAAGGGCAGGTAACATTTCACTGCCCCTCGAGTATCCCTGCCAGCTCGTCCATCTCGTCGCCAGTCAGCTCCCACTCGGTAGCTGCAGCATTCTGGCTAATCTGCTCGGGCGTACTCGCCCCGGCGATCACCGAGCTCACCGACTTGCGGGCAAGGATCCACGCGAACGCCAGCTCAACCATCATGTGGCCCCGCTTTTCAGCGAACACCTCCAGCTGCTCGAGAACATCGAAGTTCGCGTCGGTCAGCCGACGCCCCTGCGCCGCGGGAGTAAGTGCCAGCCGCGTACCCTCTGGCACTTTGGCGCCCCTCCTGTACTTACCGGTCAGGAACCCGTGTGCCAGCGGGAAGTAAGGCAGCGTCCCGAGCCCAAAATACTCGCAGACCGGCAGCACGGCCCGTTCAATCCCGCGCTCCAGCATCGAGTACTCAGGCTGTGACGAAATCAACGGAACGAAGCCGCTGTACCGTGCGGCCCATACTGCATCGGCGATCCGCCACGGATCGAAGTTCGAAAGGCCGATGTAGCGCACCTTGCCGTCTCGAACCGCGTCGTCCAGCGCCCGCAGAGTCTCTTCGATCGGCGTATCCGGGTCCTGCTGGTGAATCTGGTACAGGTCGACGTAATCGGTCTGAAGCCTTCTCAACGACCCCTCAAGAGCATCCATCACGTGCTTGCGCGAGCCACCCTTGCCGTGCGGACCCTCGGTCCACAGCATGCCGAACTTCGTGGCGATCAGGGCATCTTCCCGTCGATCGAGTAGCGACCGGCCGATGATCTCTTCAGAGTTGCCGTGCGAATACATGTTCGCCGTGTCGATCAGGTTGATGCCTTCATCGAGTGCAGCGTAGATCACCTCACGCGCTTCCTTGAACTCCATCCGCCCGCCGAAGTTATTGGTGCCAAGACCGATCACGCTCACTTCAAGACCGGAGTTTCCGAGGTGTCGATATTTCATGCATTCTCGCCTTCAGATGATGTGCAATACGGCGGCGCGGGACAGATCGCACCATCCGACTTCCGTTGATGATTATAGTTATCGGACAGATCGTGATCGAACACCGTGACTGATTCACCCACCCCCACCGAATGACGCTCGAACAAGTAGTAATCGGACTCATCCGCATCGCAGGATCGCTACCCGTGCTCCGCTGGGCACTGGCGGGTGCGCTGATCGCCATCGTGGTCGATTTCTCCGACCTGTTCTGGATGGGCGTACTCGATTTTGGCGGCCTGGGCAACTACCAGGCGTTCGACAAGTGGATCGACCTTGTCTACATGCTCACGTTTCTGTGGGTGGCGAACAGGTGGAACGGACCGGAACGAACGGTCACCTTAGGGCTCTTTGCGTTCAGGATGATCGGTTTTATCGCTTTCGAATTTACCGGTGCCCGACCGGTACTCCTCGTATTTCCGAACGTTTTCGAGTTCTGGTTCGTGTTCGTAGCGATCAGATTGCACTACTGGCCCAACTACGTGATGACCCGCCAGCGATTGGTCATATGGCTCGCAGTTTGCCTGGTACTGAAACTCGGACAGGAATGGGTGCTCCACGGCGGCCAGTACCTCGATGACTTCACCCTCTTTGAAGCCATCGAAACAACCTGGGATTTCGTGATCTTCTGGACGTAGGCCACAAGCACAAACCGCCTGCCCGTCCTGATGAAAGCGTGGCAATGCCACCTCACCAGACCAGTGCGTCGCCCTCACGGCGGGGGTCTGACGCCGCAAACAGCGTGCCGTTCTCGAGGTCCACCTGGATCGCGCCCTCGCTCCCGGCACCGCCCCACATACCGGTAGACTCGACCGGCTGACCCCGCCCCACAAGCCCGTTGATCACCTCCGCACCAGCCCGGTCCTCGATCTGCAGCGAGTTCGTGGCGGGATGCGGATACGCCGAACCCATCCCGGGTTGATTATGGGTCCACCGGGGGCCATCAATCGCCTCGGCGACGCTCAGTCCATAATCGAATACGCCGGTTATCACCTGCATGTTGGTCTGCACCTGAGTATCGGCCCCGGGCGTCCCGCACACCAGCTCCAGGCGGCCCCCATCATCAACGGGTGCCGAAAAAACCATCACCGGGTTCATTGTGTGGCGGACCCGCTGGCCGGGGTTCAGGAAGTCGATGTGGTCGGGATCGAGGTGCCAGTAAGTCATACGGTTGTTGAGCAGGATGCCGGTCGAGCCCGCGATCACGCACGACCCAAACATGGTCTGGATACTCTGCAGTTCACCAACCGAGTTGCCCCAGCGGTCGACCACGCAGAAGTGCGTGGTGTCTCCACCCGCACCGTGAAGCCGACCACCCCTGCGGTGCTTCTTCGCCAGGTTCGGCGAGCGATCCATGCACGCCCACGGGTCGCCCTCCACAACGTTTTCAGCAGCCCGCGCCAGGTCGATCAGCCCCGCACGCCCCGCGAGATAGTCAGGATCGAGCAGACCCTCGATCGGCACATCGACGAATCGTGGATCGGCCAGGTACGCCTCGCGATCAGCAAACGCCAGCTTTTTCGCTTCAATCATCAGGTGGACCGATTCAGGCGTCATATACCCGTACTCTGCGGGATCGAACTGCTCGAACATGCCGAGTTCCTGCAGCAGCACGTGGCCGCTCGAATTCGGCGGCGCCTCGTAAACCGTTCGGCCCCGGTAGTTAACCGACACCGGCTCCTGCCACTCGACTCTGTGCCGTTTCAGGTCCTCGTACGTAAGCAGACCGTCTTGTTCCTCCGAGTACTGCGCAATCTCACGAGCGATGTCACCCTCGTAAAAGGCGTCCCGCCCCTGCTCGGCGATGAGCCGGTAAGTGCGCGCTAGATCGGGATTTCTGCGCAATTCACCCGGCTTCAGCCATTGCCCGTCCGGCGCGAACACCGGGCCGGAGGTCGAAGAAGTCCGGAGC
Source organism: Dehalococcoidia bacterium (assembly GCA_030745955.1). Next base: position 5,365 of record JASLNQ010000018.1, read on the forward strand.
ACGGGGTTTTGAGCCGCGATACGCGACTGGAAATCCGAAACCGGGACCCCGTCTTCACAGAGCTCGATCGCGGGTTCGAGGCACTGTGCCAGCGGCAACGTGCCATGACGGTCGTGAACCGCCAGCAACGCGTCGACGATCCCCGGGACAGAGGTGCCCAGGATCCCGGTCAGGGGAATCCCGCCTGAATACCTGTCGGCAGTTGCAGCCATCGGCGCTGCACCGGTTCCGTTCGCAACCTCGACCGTCGAGTTGGTCGCCATGTGGACCATCACGAAGCCATCGCCCGCAATCGACGATCCCTGCGGTTCGGCCGGCCCCAGCGCGAAAGCAACTGCAATCGCCGCGTCGACCGCATTTCCGCCGCGGTGGAGTATTCGCATACCCGCCTGGGCCGCCATCGTGTGATTCGCAACCACCGCGCCCTTGCTGCCGATCTTCGGCGGTCGGTAAGCCTCACCAATCAGGCCGTGCGGAGAATAGCTGCTGTCCATGGTTACCGGTTTCCCTTGTCTACATATGGCGGGAGAGACGTCGCTGCATGCGATCGAACCTCGTCTGCAAGCTCCGGCAGTCTAGCAGCGCTCGCCGCCAGTACATCGCCAGTTGATGTTTCGGCTCCTCACTCGCCTCCACATCTCCATTTCCACAAACTCCTCACAATCCGCGTATACAATCCGGATAGTTGGCCAGGTTTGTGAGATCGAGGCATGGAGGCTAGCGGCATGATTGCCGTCGCCAGGGGAAGACATGTCGTTTTCGGTACGGGCCCGGTGGGGGCTGCGTTGGCGCGCGCCCTGCATGACACCGGGCGGACCGTTGTCGCCATCCCGGTCAACGAGTACGGGTCCGATCCCCTCAAGGCCACGATCATGCGCGGCGATCCCACCGACTTCGACTTTGCCATCCGAGCGTGCGCTGGCGCCGAGGTCATTTACCTTTGCCTGAACGGTCCGACAAACACGTGGGGAACTCTATTCCCACCCGTTGTCGATAACGCGATAAACGTCGCCGCCGCCGTCGGGGCCAAACTGGTCCACTGGGACCTCGCCCACATGTACGGGTCGACTCGCGATCCGATCACCGAATCGACACTCAACTCGGCCAAATCGGGACCGGCCCGCGTACTCATCCAGCAGGCCGACAAAATCATCGACGCCACGTGGACCGGCAAGATCGACGGCGTCATCGGCCGTTCACCCGATATTTACGGCCCCGGTGCCATTAGCCCGGAGTTCGGAACCTCGTTTGGCGGCCGCGTGTTCTGGCCTGCGCTCGAGGACACCCAGTTGACCCTGATCGGTGACGTAGATTCACCACGCTCAATGGCCTTTATCGACGACGTCGCACAGGGCTTGATGACACTCGGTGAGATGCACGACAGCTCGGGCCATATATGGCACCTGCCCTGTGCATCCCCCGTTTCACCCCTTGAGCTGGCATCAATGGTGATCGACCAGGCACATTCCAGTGCAGAGGTTGGCACGACGCCCCGGCACATACGGGGGTGCGCGTTGCTGCACCTGAAGATCGTTCGGGCTGATATCAACGAGGTTCAGCACGAGATCCACGCGCTTGACAGGTCGTTCATTCTCAATCACTCGACCTTCACGGACGCCTACGGCGAAGTGGTCACGAGTCATGCCGATGCCATTCGGGAAACGCTCCGGTGGTTCACGACCCACCCACGACCGATAGACGTCCCGCTGGTCGACCGGGTGATAGAGCGGATGCCCCCCGTCGCACGGACGTCCCGGCTGGCCCGGCGACTCGGTTCCGGCGCATGGGCAATGGCAAAAACCTCGCTGTAGGCAGATCGCTGGTAATCCCGGTCCTCCCACTGGTTCGGCGCGAGCGATTTCGTCCTGAGGAAGTGTTAACAAAAACCGGGGAGGCAAAATGCCTCCCCGGTCTGAATTACTGTAACTGGCCTAACTTACGGTGAGGGATCGTCGATCAGGCCATCGCCCAGGGCGCTTTTCGCCGCCGTGAACGTAGCTAGAGTGTAGTCATCGAAGTACGGACCGAACATGTAGCTGCTGTACTTCCCCCGGTTGTACTTGTAGCTGTTCACAGACGTCAGCGTGCCCTTGCCAGTGGCAGCATCGAAGTCGGTGAACCACGGTCCGCCCGAAGAACCGCCCGTCATGTCGCACTTCAATCCGAACGTGGTTTCCCCGTACGGGTCGCTCAGGTCAGTTCCGGAACAGTAGGTCAGAACGGTGCCATCGTAAGGAAATGCGTGCGGGTATCCGAACAAGTGAACACTCGTCGGGTGTGACTGGCCGAAGGCAATATCCTGTGTCCCGACTTCCCCCTCAAGAGACGCGTTTCCTGAATGACCACCGTTGCCTATCACGGCGAAAGCGTAGTCATCGTTGAAATCGCGGTTCGCCCAGGCGGTCGTGGTCACCAACGCCGTCGCAGTCCAGCACCCGTATGGTGTTGTCGGGCAATCGAGCGCGTCGCCCGTTGTGCTGGCATCGAAATCGGGCATGAACATAAAGTTCGTAGCGAACGCTTTTGCCACTTCATCGTAAACGCAGTGACCGGCAGTCAGCACCATCGAATTTCCCGCGATGGCACCGTCATTCACGACAGAACCTGAACATACGTACAGGCCCCCGTCCATTTCGAACAGGACTTTACCGGTAGTTCCCTGCACAACTCCACCACCGGTCCACTCGGCACCCTTGACGGCGCTATCGCCACCGCCTGGCTTGCCACCACCGCCGCCGTTGCCGTTGCCACCACCCGGGTTGTCGGGCTTCTTGGCCGGATCCTTCGAGTCGGCGCCGGGACCACGAGAAATATCCCGGGGTTTCGCGTCCGCTATTCGCTCAGCAGTCCAGAAGCTGACTATCTCATCGTGCTTCGACTGATCTTTGCCCTGGCCGTTCGACCCGGCAGAGGCCACGCTGACGATCAACAACCCTGCGAGCGCCGCCATCACGATAGCTATCGCTCTAAATCGAAAAGTCATAACAATTCTCCAAATAGGGGTGAGGGGAGACCTGACCCAACCCCAGCCCCAACCCGTCCTGCGATTCGGCCGACAACCACAGGCTTGTTCTTGCGCACGAGTGCGCGCTCCAAAGATGCGAACAATTTAGGGAGATCGGCCTCACGGGTCAATTTGCCAAACTACCCGAAAGGGGCAAATCTGGACCCAACCGGCACGCGCGAGGTGAATCAAATGGCCCACCGTTCCAACACAACCGAACTCGCTACGAACTACGGCAAAACCTGCTGCTCGATATCGGTATAAGGCAAAACGAAGCCTGCATCGGAGAATGCGTACCACACCTCGTCCATGATCTCCGTGAGCTCAATCCTCGCAACTTCAGGCACGTCGCAATTCGAAGCCAGGAAGCATGTTCCCGAGTAGCGCAACTGAACGTCATCGAACGATACACACGCCTGGACGATAGCGTCGGAATACTTGCTGGGCGGCAACTGCGACAGGTTACCCGGGTCGCACGGGCCGCCCCTGAAGGAAACCACCTTCCACTCAAGCGGGCCCTCGGCCGCCGACATTGTCCTCGCCTGCGTAGCCATCCACGGGGCAATCTGGCTGGGGACCATCGCACCGACAGGACCGATGCTGGCATCGTTCAACTCCTTCTGCTGCGCCATCGCCTGGAAGCTGTCCTGGGTAGTGGTGACCCACCCGGGCACAAACGGCGCAAGCACGACAGCCATCACGCCAAACACGATGAGAAATACCGTGAGCATCGACGGATTACGGAGCTCGCGCCTGAAGCGCGCCGAACGCGACGTGTCGTTTTTGAAGGATAGGTCCAAATTAATTGCGGAGTGTATTAGCCGGGACTGCCGGTTGGGAGCCGTGCACCAGCCGGCAGGCTGTTACGAATTTCTTAGCAAGCGCAATATCGATTTTCATACTACGCCCGAAAAACCGCAACAGGCATCCTACACCTGCCCAGGCAACACGACACCGAACGTTCTGACCCAATGAGCGTCGCCCTAATCACGCAGCTGCCCCGCGTCCTCGGGGTATGGCTGGACCAGGTTCGCGTCTGAAAATGCCACCTTCAACCGATCAAGCACGCCCTGCAATTCGAAAACAGCCTGCTCGGGAATATGGCACGAGGACGTTTCGGCACAATCGGCAGCATAATTTGTCTGGATAGTGTGCAGGCTCTCGCACGCGATCCTGATCGCATAGCCGTATTTACCGACCGGCAACTGGTCCATGTGCTCGGCAAGGCACGGGCCGTTGGTGAACGAAATACCCCGCCACTCGATCGGGATATCGGCCTCCTGCATCCGCTCGGCCTGTCGCTTCAGGAACGGGTATATCCAACTCGCCGCGGTCACATTGACGAAGTGGCGTTCTCTCGACAGCTGAACATCGCTCCAGTTTTCCCTTGCGACGTCCGACACCCTCGGATAAGCGATTGCGATCGGTATCGCCATGGCTAACAGCACGATTACGATAACCGTGCGCATCGGCGGATTGCGGAAATGCCTTCTCAACCGACCCTTGAACGAATTGTCGTCCGCAGCATAAGTGATCGGCGCAAGACCCGGGTGCCGATCACGGAACTCATCGCGGTCACCATTTGTCTCAAGCCCGGCTTCTGGCGGGTTGTGATGTGATTTACTCACGGGCCTGGATCATAAAACTAGTACGGCTCAACCCTGAATTCAGAAACAACGTCGTCATTGAGTTCGAAACCAAGTCCGGGCCGATCTGGTACTGCCATCGTCCCATCATCTGCTATTACGAACTCTGGCAACAGCAGGTTTTCGACCAGGGGTGAGGCCGGAAAGGCAATCGGGAACTCGAAATAAGGCATGTTGGGAGTGACGGCGGCCAGGTGAAGCTCAGCCGCGACGCCAACCACATGGCACCACGTATGGGGGATGCAAAGCGCACCGAAGCGGTAGGCATCTTCGGCCACATTCAGGATCTCATGCATGCCGCCCGCACGGACTGCGCTCGGTTGAACGACATCCAGCCGCCCCCTGCGGAGCAGGTCGGCAAACTCATGCCGGGTGCTGAACCCCCAGTCGCCAACCGCAATGCGGACACTCGTCGACTCGGCCAGCCGCCGGTACCCCTCGACATTGTCGGCCGGAAGCGGCGCCTCGATAAAAAACGGCCTGAACTGTTCGATCGCCTCGATTGTCCGTAGGGCCTGGCCAACGTCCCGCCACCGGTTCTGCACATCGATCATCAGGTCACGCCGAGGACCCAGGACCGCCCGCGCCTTTTCGATCACCGCAACATCTGTATCTACATCGACATTGCCAAACTGTCCCGGCCACTCCTCGATTTTCACCGCCTTTACGCCGCGTGAAATCGCAATGCTCAGACGCTCTTCGAGTTCGTCGAGGTTTGCGCCGGGTGGGTAAACCGTGGCGTAGGGGGTGACCCGCTCAAGCGGTTCGGTGTCACTTGCAGCCGTGGCAAACGATCGCCAGATTAACTCGTGCACCGGCTTCCCCAGCGCCTGTCCGGTGATGTCCCACAGCGCCGTCTCCACCGCGCCGATCGCCCCTATAACAACGCCCCTGCGACCGAAAACACCGGTCGAGTTGTACATCTTCTGCCACAGGCGTTGCACCTGGGTCGGATCTTCGCCGACAAGCAGGACCTCAAGCCCCAGCGACGCCCGGACAATCGCATCAATGACCAGGCTGGGTGCCTCGCACTGTCCGATCCCGCTTATCCCCTCATCAGTGTGGACACGGACCAGCGTTATGTCATATCCGCCCGTGCTGGCAGGCGCGTCACCCGCCCCGGTGCCCGGTTCAGCGCCACTACCCGCAAATGACGGGTTCCACGAGGTCACAGTCCCGTCGGCATCGTCCCGCAGGGCAATAGTTTCAACGCTGGTAATCTTCATGAAGACGCGTTGGGATTGTGGCTGATGGGTGTATCGGGCAGTTCAACCTTTTTAACACCCTCAGCGAAATAGCTTTGAAGTCGTTCGTATTCGTCTTTCAACTCCGGTCTTGGCTCCCAGTCCTCTCCGTAGCGAACTCCAAGAACACCGGCTTGCAACATCTCCTTCGTGCAACCGAAGCAGGGTCGCCAGGTCGAGTAGAGCACCGATCCGTCGACGGCAATCCCGAACCTGGCCGCCGATAACAGGGCGTTTTGTTCTGCATGAACGCAAATGCACAGGTCGTAACCGGTGCCCGACGGGTACTCGTCGCGGTTCGAGCAACGCCCGCATCCGCCCTCGTCGCAGTTCGGGGTTTTGTGGGGTGTGCCGTTGTAGCCGGTAGAAACGATATGGCCGTCACGAGCAAGCACCGCGCCAATATGGCTCCCCATGCAATTCGCCCTGGCTCGCACACCAAGTGCGATCGCCATCATGTACTCGTCGATATCGGGGCGTTTCCGAGCAGTTTCTGCCAAGTGGATAAATGTCCTGATTCTGTTTACGTTGATATTCAGTGGTGAAGGCCTGCAATTTTACCGGGGGACGCCCAGGTCGCACCGTTGGATGCCAGAGAGGCTTCCAAGTTGATCACCCTCTGCGCTGATATCCTAGCCTGAGTTCGTACGCCATGCCCCGATTTCGGACATGGATCGCCCGCCACACGATTACTCAATCCCCGACCTTCTCGATGACATCAAATTCCCCAGCATCTGGCTCGCTCCCAAACTCGCAGGGCCGTTTCGGGCCGTATGGTGGCAAGTTCGTTCCCGAAACCCTGATGGCGGCACTCGACGAACTGGAAACCGCCTACGATGACGCCCGCCGGGATACCTCGTTCTGGGAAGAGTTCGAAGACCTCCTGGCCAACTACGTCGGGCGCCCCACGGCGATGTATCAAGCCAAAAACCTGACCGAAAAACTCGGTGGGCCACAGATATACATCAAACGCGAAGACCTCAACCACACCGGCGCTCACAAGATCAACAACGCGATCGGGCAGGCCCTGCTCGCCAAACGGCTGGGCAAGCAGCGGATCATCGCTGAAACGGGTGCTGGGCAACACGGTGTGGCGACCGCCACCGTCTGCGCGCAGATGGGCCTCGAGTGCATCGTCTACATGGGAGAGGAAGACATCCGTCGGCAGGCACCGAACGTGTACCGGATGCGGGAACTTGGTGCCACGGTCGCACCGGTCACGTCAGGCAGCAGAACGCTGAAGGACGCCATCAACGAAGCGATTCGTGACTGGGTGTCCAACGTGGAAACCACCCACTACATCATCGGGAGTGTCGTCGGGCCACATCCCTACCCAAAGCTGGTCCGTGACTTCCAGTCGGTCATCGGCAAGGAGGCCCGACAGCAGATCATCGACATGGCAGGCCGGCTGCCCGACTATGTCGTGGCGTGCGTCGGTGGGGGTTCGAACGCCATGGGAATATTCTCGGGTTTCGTTGACGACCCGGAGGTCGGACTCGTGGGCGTAGAGGCCGCTGGCGAGGGCCTTGAAGGTCGTCATGCAGCGACGATGTCGAAGGGACGCCCGGGCGTGCTCCACGGATCGCTCAGCTACCTGCTGCAAGACGAACACGGGCAGGTTACCGAAGCCCACAGCATCTCCGCCGGACTCGATTACCCCGGCGTAGGACCCGAGCACAGCTACCTGAAAGACACGGAGCGCGCCAGCTACGTTTCGGCCACCGACGACGAAGCGATCGAAGGGTTCAGGCTGCTGAGCCGGTCCGAAGGCATCATTCCCGCGCTCGAACCCGCTCACGCCATCGGCTACATGATGAAATGGGTGCCCACCCTGCCAAAAGACCAGGTCATCCTCCTGCTGTTGAGCGGGCGGGGCGACAAGGACCTCGAGACCGTGGCCGCAGCATCGGGCGTCGAACTCCAGTAGGGCCCGGCGGTCGGCCGGTTGCCTTTCCCCATGCGTCCGCCTGCGGCTGCGAGGAGTTTCGGATCAGGACATATAACACTGCCCGGGCCCGCTGCCACAGGATGAAGGAAACTTCACTATCGCGGTACTACAGCGATCGCGATACAACTCGCCCTCTTCCCGACCGGAGCGGAGAGATCAACTGCCAAAACGGGAAAGTCATGCGACTCAGTCAGCCCCGACCCTGCCACCACCAATTGATGTAACACGTCACAACTCTACTCAGCAATGCGAATCAGGGGAGAGAAGTCCAGGCTGCGGAACCGACCCACCTCCCCCAGTGGAGTCGGGAAAACGGAGAACGCGCGTCGCACCGGCCGCCGCCTATTTGAGCGTCTTCAGGTAACCGACCAGGTCCTCGAGGTCCGATTCCTTCATGTCCGCAAACGTTGTCGGCATGAGGTTTGCATATCCTTCGGCTAGCACTGCGGCCGGATCGATTATCGACTGGCGGATGAAGTCGTCGCCCTTCGAGCCAACACCTGCAAGACCCGGTCCGACCAATTTGTCGGAACTCGTCTGGTGGCACCCGCTGCAACCCAAACCTGTGAACTTCGTCTCACCGTTGGCAACGTCGGGGCCCGCGGGTTCCGACACACCCGAACCACCGCTGTCAGCAGGCTCGGAAGCATCCCCAGCGGGCTCTGGAGTCGTCGTCGAGAATGGCGACGGGGTATCGTCCGAGCAGGCCACGATCCCGATCAAAGAAAGAAGCGCCAGAACGGCGATTGCGGTTAATAGTGAACGCTTGGACACGAACCTGGCCTTATGTTTTATTCGATTTAAAGGTCAAAAAAATACGCACCTACTTGAAACCGTAGCTGCGTTTATCGCCAAACCATAGGTGAGAATACACCACTCCGGAAGCGATTGGTGATAGCTTTGCATGGTGGTGCAAATGCACCAATTTCGCGAAAATCTCACACTGTTACCCGCCTGGTCGATTTATATTCAACCGAAGGCGGGACGTATTCCCGGCAATGGAAGCAAAACACTCGCCCACACAGATGGACCGCAAACACGCGGGTTTCTGGCAGATAACAACAATCCGGTGGTGAAACACACCCGAGGGCCAGCAGGTTTGAGCAACCGCATCGAAGAGCGCGTTCAGGACGATTTTCGTACGTCGGACGGCATGTTCGTAGTTTCCAGCGATCAGAAAATCACCGCGTGGAACGCCACCGCAGAAAAGCTGCTCGGGTATCGCCAGGACCAGGCCATCGGCAAGAAGTGCTACGACCTCCTCAGTGCCAACGAAAATCCCGGTCGCATCAAGTGCAACCGCTCCTGCACCGTTGTAATCAACGCGGCAAAGGGGCGGACGACCAGGGATTTCGATCTTGAATGCCTGGCAACCGATGGCACGCTGCGGCAGTTCAACATGAGCATCCTGCTCGTCGGCGAACCGGGAACAAAACCAAATGAACGGCGCGTTTTGCACCTGTTCAGGGAGGTGACCGCACGCCGGAGGGTCGAACAGGCCTCCGCTGCCGCACCCCGGTCTCATCCATCGGGAAAGGCGAATAGCAGTCTCACCCCGCCCGGATATCGGCTCCCACCCCTGACAACGCGCGAAGACCAGGTACTGAAACTACTCGCAGCCGGTAAGAACACAGCCGATATCTCCGAAATCCTGGCCATCAGGCCGCTGACTGCCCGCAACCACGTTAGTCGGCTGCTTACCAAGCTCGGGTGCCGCTCCCGGCTCGAAGCGGTCGCACTGGGGACCCGCGCAGGGCTCGTATAGGCAACTTTGCCTGTGGAATCAGGCTTCGTCACCGGTCTGTAAAAATGCGTCAGGGCTGGTGCGCACGCACCTATTCTTGGCGTCCGACGCTGATTAACCTTCTCTTTCGGCGACTTTGCACCTATTTGTGCTGTTTGGCTTCTTATACTGGTTAGCGCTGCTCGGTCTAGACTGTCGTCGCCGGACCCTAATCCGTTTTGTCTGGCATGTACGCGGACTTAGCGCGAGCGTGTGGGAGAGATCGTTCTGAACAGAGATACATTGGCGGCAGCGGCTATATGGGTGCTGCTGACAGTAATTGGCGAGTACGCGTTCCTGTCGTTCGACATTCTGAGCGACTCGGCCTCGGAACAGGGTATTTTCATCGACGACGCCTTCTCCCTGCTGGTAGTGCTCGCAATACCTATCTTCACGTTCGTAATCACGATTGTCGGTTACGTGGCGATCGTGTTCCGGGCCAGGGGCGGTGAACCAGAAGACTCAGCCCCGGTCAGGACTCATCGCAGGTGGGTCGGGTTCTGGTTCATCTGGACGACCGTCCTCACATTCGTGGTAATCGTTCACCCCGGCTACACCGGGCTGCTCGAACTCCGTGCAACGGCAAACGACAAGCCAGACCTGACAGTAAACGTCACCGGGCGGAAGTGGCAGTGGTCGTACGAATACGAGGGTCGCGGGGT
>JASLNQ010000190.1:0-3193 GCA_030745955.1 Dehalococcoidia bacterium
CCCCAAAAGTGTTACCCATGTCTCCGAACACCTGTTACCCATGTGTCCGGTACGTACACAAGGAGAGGGGATAGATCCACCCCCTAGATGAACACCTCTACGCCCAGTTCGATTGCTCGGCGGCGCATTTCGTCGTACTGGCTGTTCTCCACCGGAACGCCGTTGGCCAGGCGGTCATCCGCGGCGTCGGCCTCGGGATCGCCAGCCACCAGCACGCCGTTCTCGCCCGGCAGGGCCGGTGTCGCGTGTAGATCACGGATCATGTCGTCCATCATCGCCTTGAAATCGTCAACATCGCGGAACCGGGCAATATCGATCGCCATCGTCCAACTCATGTTCTCGCCCGGCCCGAGCTGTGAACAAAAACCGCCACCCGACAGCACGCCGCAGAGAATGTCGACCATCACGCTGAGCCCGTAGCCCTTGTGCGAACCCTGCTCCCGGCTGCCGCCGAGCGGGTTCATCGTCCAGTGGTTGCCAACGCCATCAGGAGGTTCGGTGATCGCTTCACCCTCAGCCGTGATCGCCCAGCCCTCGGGGATCGGCGCTCCGAGCCGCCTTGCCAGGCCGATCTTGCCGCTCGCGACCGTACTCGTCGCCATATCGAGGACAAAATCGCGCTCCTCGCCGGCGGGGGCCGCAAACGCAATCGGGTTGGTGCCAAGCATCGACCGCGCGCCAAGTGCCGGTCGCACGGCCGGAACGGCGGTTGTCATCGCCATGCCGATCATGTCGTGCTCAAGCGCCATCATCGGGTAGTAGCCGACCATGCCGATGTGGTGACCGTCGCGGATAGTGGTCATGCCGATGCCCGACTTTCCCGCCTTCTCGATTGATATTTCCATGCCGCGGTGGGCAGCGACAAACCCGATTCCGTTGCCGCAACTGAGCAGCGTGGTAGTTTCGGTCTCGCTGATTATTTCGATGGTCTGTGGGACCGTGTACTTGCCCGCCTCGATCAGCCGGGAGTACCCGATCACGTTGCCAACGCCGTGCGTGTCGACCCCGCGGACGCTCGCTGAAACGAGGATCCTCGCCGCGATTTCGGCGTGTTCCACCGGTGCGCCGACGCCCTGGAATATTGCGGACACCTGGTTGTGGAGGTCGGTGGCCGGGAGCCGGGTCGAGTTGGTTTCGTTGAGTTCCAGGTTTTCAGGCATGCTGAGGGATTTCCTCGGGTTTGGCGTTATTGTTCGTGTCCTCCCGCCCTGGAAGGGAGGAAGTCAGAGGGTGGGTTGATACTCGCCAAAGGTGACCTCATCACCGCAGTATGACATTCACCCACAACCTAATCCTGTGCGTTTTGCTCCGGGCGTGCGAGGCGCACTGGGTCGCACGTCGCAGCTCCGCGGGGCACGCCAGGGCGCAGGGAGAGGGGATACCTCCTAGATAAACACCTCTACGCCTAACTCGGCGGCCCGGTGGCGCATTTCGTCGTACTGGCCGTTCTCAACCGGTACGCCGTTTGCCGTGCGGTCGTCGGCCATGTCGGCCTCGGGATCGCCGGCAACCAGCACACCGGAGGCCCCCGGGAGTGGCGGTGTGGCGTGCAGCTCGCGGACCATGTCGTCCATCATCGCCTTGAAATCGTCGACGTCACGGAACCGCGCGATATCGACCGCCATGGTCCAGGTCATGTTTTCGCCGCCGGAAAGCTGGGCACCGAACCCGCCGCCCGAGAGAACGCCGCACAGGATATCGACCACGATGCCGAGGCCGTAGCCCTTGTGCGACCCCTGCTCCCGCGTGTTGCCGAGCGGGTTCATCGCCCAGTGATCTCCCCGGCCGTCGGGTGGGATCGTGATCGCTTCGCCCTCGGCGGTTACCGCCCATCCCTCGGGCATCGGTACGCCCAGGCGCTTTGCGAGACCGATCTTGCCGCTCGCCACCGTACTCGTCGCCATATCCAGTACGAAATCACGCTCTTCGCCCGCAGGAGCGGCGAACGCTATCGGGTTCGTGCCGACCTTTGGCCTCGCAGCCAGCGCCGGTCGCACGGCGGGACTGGCATTGGTCATCGCCATGCCGATCATGTCGTGCTCGAGCGCCATCATCGGGTAGTAGCCGACCATGCCGATGTGGTGACCGTCGCGGATAGTGGTCATCCCGATGCCTGACTTTCCCGCCTTCTCGATCGACATCTCCATGCCCTGGTGGGCTGCGACAAACCCGAGCCCGTCTCCGCAGCTGAGCAGCGCTGTGGTGTCGGTCTCGCTGATCACCTCGACGGTCTGCGGCACCGTGTACTCCCCGCTTTCGATCGATTGCGAGTAGCGCACCGCATTGCCGACACCGTGCGTATCGACCCCACGGACACTGGCCGAAACGAGGATTTTCGCCACTACTTCGGCGTGCTCGTCGGGCGTTCCGACACCCTGGAGGATCGTCGAAACCTGCTTGTGGAGGTCGGCTGCGGGAATCCGAATCGAGTTGGCGTCGTTGAGTTTCAGGTTTTCAAGCACGTCTATGTTTCTTTCGGGGTTCGTGGTGGATCTGGTGACCGTCGGCGTCTGGCGGGAGTCTACGCCCGAATTCCCTTTCGTGTGTCCACCTGGACTACGCAGCCGCGGCAAGCCAGGTACCCCTGCGATCTCATGCCCCGGCGTATAGTTTGCGAACTTCGGCCGGGTCGTGTGGAGGCCAGGGTCGATGCGAGGAGCGGAATGCCCGGCAGTTCAGAACACGATTACACGCACGGATACGCAAACGCTGCGGTTGCCGAGATGGCGAGCCGTACCGCCGAATCCCATGCCGGGTTCTTCCTGCCGTACCTCCGTGGTCTCGGCGACCACGCACGCGTGCTCGACTGCGGGAGCGGTCCCGGCAGTATCAGTATTGGCTTTGCACAGCGTTTGCCGGGTGGCATGGTGAAGGGAATCGATATCGATGCCGGGCAGGTGAAGATTGCCCGCGAGTTGGCTGATTCAGCCGCAGTTACGAATGTTGAATTTCAACAGGCCAACCTGCACGAGATACCGTTTGGTGACGAGACGTTCGACGCGGTGTTTGCCAATGCGGTTCTTGAGCACGTCAGTAATCCACTCGGTGTTCTGCCAGAGATGTTCCGGGTGCTCACGCCGGGTGGAATCGCCGCGCTGCGACACTCGAACGTGTCGTCGAGGATATGGTCGCCACCGGCACCGCCGGAGGTCCAGCGCGCCGAGGCCATGTGGATCGAGCAGTGGCGTCGGAA
>JASLNQ010000190.1:3203-4941 GCA_030745955.1 Dehalococcoidia bacterium
ACCAGGCAGGGTTGATGACTACCGCCGGGTTCGAGATTATCGGCACTTCGGACTCTGCCCACCACCTGGACCGCGATCGTCTTCTTCACCGGACACGACTTGGCGGCGAGGCAGGCTTTATGACACCGCTCAGTGACATCGGTGTGCCAGCATCCGACGTACCCGCGACCATCAAGGCATTCGACGAATGGCTGGCCGACGAAAAAGCCAGCAACAGCATGCCGATGATAGAGACGGTCGGCCGGAAGCAGGTTGCGGGTTCGGGCTGGCCGACTCCCACGTTTTCCCGACCAAAGCGGAGGGACCTCCACAGGTACGAACCGCTCAACCCTTGCCGACGCGCCCATCTGCCGCTACCCGATTTCCCGACCGGAGTGGAGGGACCTGGGGCGGGGTGACGCGATGATCGATCGCGAGTCGTTCGAGGTAGTGCCCGGGCGCCGAGTCTTTGCCATGACACGCGCGACACCACCCCGGATCCCTCCACTCCGGTCGGGAAATCAGGTTGGTCCCACGGGATGAATCAGCGAACGAGAACGGCAAGGAAGCTCCCCCGCCCTACCCCGGTAGCTTCACTCCCACCCCACGCTCGACCGCCTGCTCGTAAAGCCTGCCGCACACTGCGATGTCCTCGAACGCCACGCCCTGCGATTCGAACAGCGTGACCTCATCGTCCCAACTCCGGGCGGTGCGAAGTCCCGCCACTATCCGGTCAAGCCGTACCAGCGACTCCCACGAAAAGTGCCCGGTCTCGGCCGCCCGCATCAGCTCACCGCACTCGGTCCGGGTCTGATCGATGTCGTCGCACGCCACAAGATCAGCCTTCATGATCGCCGCAGTATCGAGTTCCCGCTTCATCCACGAGTTATTGCCCGCCGCGTTGATATGCATCCCGCGCTCGACCATGTCGCCCGTCACGACCGGCTCGACTGAGTTCGTCACCGCAACCAGCACGTCCGCGCCCCTGGCGGCCGCCTCCTTTGAATCGACCGCAACGACGTTCACACCAAGCCGCTCGCTCATCGTCGCTGCAAATTTTTCCCGTTTTGCTGCGGTGCGGGAAAAGACCTTCACATCGTTGATATCGCGGACTGCGCAAACGGCCTCGAGCTGCGTTTCGGCCTGGTAGCCCGATCCGATAATTCCGACCGATGAAGCGCCTGCCGGGGCCATGTACTTCGTCGCAATGCCCGAAGCGGCGCCGGTGCGGACCTGCCCCATCCGGCTCGCCTCGATCACCGCCAGCAGACCCTCACCCTTCGTGCTGTAAAGCATCACGTGGAACGAAACGCCGCCACCGCCGGCAACATACGATTTGTGACCGGCGAGTCCGCGTGCGGGCCAGGTTGAGGCCATGAAGTTGTACGAGCCGCCACCCACCGGCAGACGGTGTCGCGGCTCGTTTCGCACCTCACCGGCAGACCTTGCCCGGAAAACTTCGTCGAGGGCGTCGAGGGCCAGCTCCATGTCGAGGAGCCCGGCTACGTCGGCTTCGGTCAGAAAGAGTCGCTTGGTGTCGGCCATTGGTTCAGAAATCCTTATTTGCTCGTTAGTGCTTCGAAGCCCCCTCTCCACAAGAGGGAGAGGGAGTTTCGACCCTGTCATCTCGACCGGAGCGGAGAGATCTGGAGTGATTTCGTCCGGTTACACTACTCAACAGAGAAAACCCTAGATTCCTCCGCTCCGGTCGGAATGGGCTTAATGCTCAAAACGGTGTGATTTACCTAGGTGTGAGGTG
>JASLNQ010000191.1 GCA_030745955.1 Dehalococcoidia bacterium
GAAACCTGGACCGAACGAAACTCTGGCTGCTACCCACCCCCGCCTGGAGTTACGGGACCCTATCTCGTGCCCGGATACCGGCTCCTGCTGCAGTACGAGGATGTTTTCTACGAGTACAACGCCGACCAGGGCGGTGCCACAGGCGAGCTCTGTGCTGAAACCCTGCAGCTCGTTCCTGTTGAACCGGCACTCGAGATTGTGACCGCCAACCCCACGGCACCGGCATCGCCAGATTTCGACACAGTGCACATCCTTTGTTCCGAAGAAGATGTCGTCGAGTTCAATTCGAACAACCCGGATATCGCAACAGTTGCGGTCAACCAAATCGACTGGGACATAGAAGTGCTGGTCGGTGGCTGGGTCGACATTGGGCCTGCCACCGAGGTCGTGCGCGCCTACCAGTCGCCAGCCGATCCAACCGGAACCCTGATCGCGATCGAAATTGCGACAGTGAACCCTGAAGACCTGCCCGAGCAGCCTGAACCCGCTCCGTCACAGGCATGGGTGCTGGTTGATATCACACGGCCCGACTCAACATACGAATTCGTCGTACAAAACGGTAACTGACGAGCAATTGCACAATCGCCAACGGGCGCAACGCTCACAATCGAAACAAGCAGTGAAAAGAAACCTAAGTGAATAGTTCGCTTCGACTCACCCTCTTCATCATCGGCGCCGTCGGTATTGTCGCGGTGATCATCGCCGTAGCCCTCTCCAACTCCGATAGCGACGACAGCCCGGTCACAAACCCGACGACTGTCACGAACCCGACGTCAGGCGCACAGCCAACGCCGGACGCACAGCCAACCCCAACCGCACGCCCGACCGTCACACCCGTCATTCAGCCTTCGATCACGCCCGCCCCCTCATCAACATCCGTCCCGGCCCTTACAGCAACCCCCACCCCGCTGCCCACCGCAACGCCGACTCCACCGCCACCCGATTCCCACATACAGGAAATGACACGACTGTTTTCCGAGCATGGGATCGAGTTCAGCAAACAGTTTGTCGAATCGGTCGGCGCAGCCCGGTGGCCCAGCACCTCGCTCGGATGCCCCGAACCGGGTGTCTTTTACGACCTGGCAGACGCTCCCTACACCGGGTTCATCTATGTTCTGAGCGATGGCACAAATTCCTGGGAGTACCACACCAACGAAGATGATTCCATGATCGTCCGTTGCTCGGAAATCGAACCGGCGACACGCTCGACAGTGAACGTGGGCAAGGAAGCAGGGCTGGACCGTTCTACCGGTGTGAGCCTGATGCGACGGGACTTCGATACCGACCAGTTCAACGAGGTCAAACCGATGACAGCAGGAGATCACGACCGGCTGGTCGCTATCTTCGATCTCGATACACAGCTCTCAGACCCGAACGGCTGTGTAACGGTATTTCGACTGGACTTCTCGACCCCGAGCGGCGTCCAGGAGATCGAATTCATGTGCGCCGACGACAAGAACGGCTTCCACGTCTTCTGGCAGGAAATGCAGGGCACGGCGCCAGTGATCGGCCGGATCATTGGCCCGTACCTCACGGGTGGACCGATCCCGACACTGCCGGAACAATAGCCAGCCCGGAACTCAACCGACAATGACCGACAACCTCGCGAACAGACGACTGAAAGCCGGCAAACTTCCGCCGGAATTGCTCGCCAGTTTTCTCGGTGAACTGGGCCCACCGGCAAAACGCATACTGCTCGGCCCGGGTGTCGGGGAAGATGCCGCGTTCATCTCGTTCGGCAGTTCCACGCTCATCGCAAAGTCCGATCCCATCACCTTCGCAACCGACCGCATCGGATGGTACGCAGTCCAGGTAAACGCGAACGACATCGCAGCATCCGGTGGAACCCCGAAATGGTTCCTGGCAACCCTCCTGCTCCCGGAGAATGAACCAGCCTCTACTGCGAAAGAGATCTTTGGACAACTGCAACGGGCGGCTGACGAGCTCGGTATCGCCCTGATCGGCGGACACACCGAAATCACGGTTGGCCTGCCCCGGCCGATCATCTCCGGAACCATGCTCGGTGAGGCGGCACCTTCGGAAACCCTGAAAACCGCATCGGCGACACCGGGCGACGACATTATCCTCACCGCAGGCATCGCGATTGAGGGAACGGCCATCATTGCCCGCGAAAGCACGGCCGAACTCCTCAACGCTGGTTTATCAGAAGCCGATATCGCCCGCGCCGCCGATTATCTCGACACGCCGGGTATATCGGTCGTCAACGCGGCTCGCGTCGCAGCCGGCAAGGGATATGTAACAGCCATGCACGACCCAACCGAAGGCGGCCTTGCGGGCGCACTCGATGAAATGGCCCGCGCCTCCGGCACCGGGATCACCGTTGATGCCGAACGGGTGACGGTGCTCCCGGAAACCAGCCGGATCTGCAACGCCCTTAAACTCGATCCCTGGGGCCTGCTCGCTTCCGGGGCACTGCTCATCACCACCAATCCCGAAGGAACCGGAGACATCATTACGGCCCTTGCTGACAAAGGCATACCGGCTAGCGTGATAGGCAAAATCACCGGTCCCGGCGACGGCCTCCAGCGAGTAGTAAATCGAGTAACCGGACCACTGCCACGATTCGATCGTGATGAAATCGCCCGCTTTTACGGTGCCTGAAGCAGGGAAAGCCACGAAACGCACAACAACGCAAGTCGGCCGCGTAGGTGCCTCTAGTGCACCGATGTTCATCTAACCATTAGAATGGGGTGACCAACAAAAGGCTTGTGCGCCCAACCAACCAAAGGGCAAATTAACGGCCCGCCAATCGTCCATGACCATCAGCCAAAAAAGCGGCTCGTCCAGGACGCTACTCACTTCGGTTAGCGCTTATCTGCCCGCGGACCGTGCCGACGCCGTCGAATCCGCACTCGACTTTGCGACCACCTCGCATGAAGGCCAACATCGAGACTCCGGCGATCCTTTTATCGAACATCCGATAGCCACCGCACTGCGCCTGGCCGATATGCAGTTGGACACCACGACCATCCAGGCCGCCCTGTTGCACGACGTAATGGAAGATTGCGGGGTCACCTTCAAGGAACTTGAATCGGAGTTCGGGCTCGAGGTTGCAAAACTTGTCGATGGCGTTACGAAGCTCAAGCGCCTCGATATGCTCTCGGAAAACAGCGCAATGATCCGGCAAGCTTCAACACCGGAAGCAACGCGTGCGGCATCGCTGCGGAAAATGCTCGTAGCGATGGCCGAGGACGTACGCGTCGTCCTCATAAAGCTTTCCGACCGCCTGCACAACATGCAGACTCTCAAGTACCTGCCGGTTCCGAAGCAACAGAGAATTTCGCGGGAAACACTGGATATCTATTCCCCCCTTGCCCACCGGCTTGGCATGAACGACATCAAGTGGCAGCTCGAAGACGAAGCGTTCCGCTATCTGCAGCCACGGCAGTACAAGTCAATCTCGCGCCTCATCGCCCGGAAACGGGCGGAGCGTGAGGTCTATACAGAAGCCGCGATCAAGGCCATCGAAGTCCCGCTTGAAAAGGCTAGACTCAAATGCACGGTCGACGGACGTGTAAAACACCTCTACAGCACATACAACAAACTGCAGCGATACGAGCGGATCGGTCGAAAGTTCGACGAGATATACGACCTGATCGCGATTCGTGTGATCGCGGAAGATGTAAGCGACTGCTACGCAGCCCTTGGAGTGGTCCATTCAAAGTGGCGTCCGGTGCCGGGCCAGTTCGACGACTACATCGCCAGCCCGAAAGAAAACATGTACCAGTCGCTGCACACATCGGTGCGTGGCCCCGGCAACTTCCCAATCGAAGTGCAGATCCGAACCCGGGAGATGCACGACATGGCCGAAGAGGGCGTGGCGTCGCACTGGATGTACAAAGAGGGCGAAGGCGAAACCCGCGGTGTCGATAACTTCGAACAGAAGATGTCGTGGCTCAGACAACTCCTGGACTGGCAGCGCGAACTCTCCGGTGACGACGAGTATCTAGCCACGGTCCGCACCGACATCCTCCAGGACCAGGTGTTCGTCTACACACCGCAGGGCGATGTCAAGGACCTGCCGGCTGGAGCGACGCCCATCGATTTCGCCTATCGCATCCACACCGATCTCGGCCACAACACAGTCGGCGCGGTGGTCAACGGCAAGCTGACCGCGCTCAACACACCGCTCCAAAACGGCGATGTAGTTGAAATCCGAAAGGCCCGGATCGCACGCGGCCCCAGCCTCGACTGGCTCAACCCCGACCTCGGGTACCTGGTCACCGGGAGCGCTCAGACCAAGGTGAAGCAGTGGTTCCGCAAGCAGGAGCGCCGCAGCAACATCCGCCGCGGCAAAGAACTGCTCAAGAAAGAACTGCGCCGCCTCGGGATGACCTACAAGGAAAAAGAGATCGCCGCCAAACTCGATTACGAGAGCTTCGACGAACTCGCCGAAGTGGTCGGCGTCGGCCAGATCTCAGTCGCCAGGGTCGCTGAAACTCTCAGCCCAACACCCGCCGAGGTCTTCACCCCCGAAATCCAGTCCGGAAAACCACCCGTCGACCAGACAAAAGGCCTCGTCGTTATGGGTGAACCCGGTCTTCTCACTCGCATCGCCGGGTGCTGCAGCCCCGTCAATGGAGACGAGATATCGGGTTACCTGACCCGGGGCAGGGGTGTCACAGTCCACCGGCGAAACTGCCCGAAACTAAGGGACGCCACGGACCCCGACCGCAACATTCCTGTCGCCTGGGGCCACTACGACACGACCTATGCTTCCCGGCTGCAGATCGAGGCGTACGACCGGGTCGGCCTGATACGCGATATCACCAATGTCGTTTCATCCGAAAATGTCAATATCCACTCGCTCTCATCGTCGGAAGACGTAAAAACCAATGCGTGTACCGTGTCTCTCACGGTGTACACTACAGGTGTAGAACAGCTGAGCAGGCTGTTCTCTCGCGTGGAAACCAT
>JASLNQ010000192.1 GCA_030745955.1 Dehalococcoidia bacterium
ACGGATCTCGCGATCCTCGCTCTTATCCAGCCAGAAGCCCACGGTTTCGGGACAGGCCTCGATCTCAAGGTTGTAGCCACGGTAGCGGAACCGGGTCATCTGCTTGCCGCAGTGAGGGCACAGGTGGTCGACCTCGTGCTTGCCATACTGCCGCTGGCCTTTGACCATGTCTTCGGAGGCCGCACGGTCTTCCATCGACTCGAGCGCGTGCATCGTGAGCCAGACGCCTTCACATTGCGGGCACCTTGACGATTCCTCCCCCGAGATCTTGGAATCGACGAGGATGGCTTGATCTATTGGACATGTAAGGTTTTGCATTTACATCAATTCTGATTTCTTCTGACCCGTGCGATGAACAATACCTGATTGTACGAACCAAACTGGGGTTCGGTCTGTTTTGGTGGCTTCCGAAACCGAAAATCACGTTCAGACCGGCTTTTGGTGGGTGGTCAGCCTGATGATTCGGGGCTTTCCAGGGAGTATCTGAAGTCGCAGTGCGGTGCCCCCTGCATGATCGTCTGCGTGCGTGAGAGCTTCACCTCCGGGTTGAATCCCGCCAGGAACTCGAAATCGCGGGTGCAGGAAAAAATCTCGCCGAGGTCCCCGTACCCGAGATCAGCGTACATTTCGGCGTACTTGCAGCGGGTCACGTCGAACGAATATTCCCTGGAATCGCTCTTGAGAACGTCGACTTCCAGCGCTCCCTGTCTCCGCCAGGCGTCCTTGTTGGCTGCGTAGTCTTCGAGGCCGTTCGCTCCGATCCCCTCTGCAAACTCGGCACCCTGCTCCCGTGCCAGCCTGGTGATGACGTTTGTGGCGATCTCGTTCGTCTTCTCGACGCCAAATTCGTCCTGGAACGCCCGGAGCATGGGACCCAGCACCATCGCTTCGATGCGTCGGCGGTCGATGATGTCCATCTGGGCGGGATCAAATGCCATCACTGCTCTCCTGTTCGTTCCTGGTGCGGGTTGGGGGCCGGTTATGCGTTACTGGAGGGTGATGCTCATGGCCGCGGCACCGCCACCGGCGTGGCAGATAACCGCGAGGCCGTGCTTGCCGTGATCTGCCTGGAGTCCGTACATCAGGGTGACGAGGATGCGTGCCCCGCTCGCGCCGATCGGGTGGCCGAGGGCTATCGCCCCGCCCCGCGTGTTCACGCGGTCCCAGTCCCAGTTAAGCGCCTTGCCGTTGGCGAGCACCTGTGCGGCGAAGGCCTCGTTGACCTCGATCATGTCGAAGTCATCCAGCGACTGGCCGGTCTTGTCCAGTAGTTTCGCGACAGCGATGCCGGGTGCGTCGAACAGCATTCCGGGTTCGTTGGCGGCGTGAGCGTACCCGTTGATACGTGCGACCGGGCCGGCAGCTGATCTGGCTGCCATTTGTTCATCGGTGACAATGACAGCGGCCGCGCCGTCGCTGATTGACGATGCGTTGCCGGCGGTCACGGTCGTTCCCGGAGGAAACACGGTTGGCAGGTTTGCCAGGCCGTCCAGCGTGGTATCGGACCGCGGGCCTTCATCGGTGTCGACGACTGTCGACCTGCCCCGCCTGCCAATGACCTCGACGGGCGTGATTTCGTTGGTGAACGAACCTTCTGCCGAAGCCGTTGAGGCCAGCCGGTGACTTCGCTCGGAGAATTCGTCCTGGGCTTCCCGCGAGACGGAATATTTTTCCGCGATGGCTTCGGCCGATCCGCCCATGTGCCGGTTTTCGAACGGACACCAGAGCCCGTCGTGGATCATGGAATCGATCAGGTTCGCGTCCCCGAGCCGTTTTCCGGTCCTGCTGTTCAGGAGCAGGTGCGGTGCTGCGCTCATGTTCTCCATACCGCCCGCGACCATCGCGCCTGTCTCGCCCAGCTGGACCGACTGGGCAGCCAGCACGACTGCCTGCATCCCCGATGCGCAGGCCTTGTTGATGGTCATGGCAGAGACGGAGTTCGGTATATCGGCATTGATCGCAGCCTGCCGGGCGGGTGTCTGCCCGAGGCCAGCCGAGAGCATGTTGCCCATGACTGTGTACTCGATGTCGTCGGTGCTCAACCCGGAACGGTCGACCGCGGCCCTGATCGCGGTCGCGCCGAGGTCGGTGGCGGGCGCTCCTGAGAGACCTCCCTGGAAGTTGCCAAGGGGAGTCCTGGCGGCACCGGTTATGAATACATCACCCTTGAGCGCGTTGACCATGATGGCCTTTCCTGTGGGACTGGATCCGGGATCGATCAGGGCATGAGTATAGATCAGGCGGTTGTGGTGGGTGCCGCCGGGATGAGAGCTACCGGGAAGTGTGGTTAGGCTTCAGGCCGGGACTACGCGGACGCTTAAGCCGTCTGCGGTCAGGGCGATCTCGCCGCGTTTCAGGGCGAGGGCGTCATTGCCGTAGATCTCTCGTCGCCAGCCAGTCAGGGTCCTGACATCGGGTTCGTCTTCGGTGGCAATGCGGTCCAGCTCTTTGCGGTTGGCCACGAGCTGGGCGGCGATTCCGTTCTGGTCGCACCGTACTTTGAGCAGCGCCTGCAGTAACGCGACTAGGGTTTCGTGGCCGCGCAGGACGGACCTGCCCTTTTCGGGATCGGGGCATTGATCGTCGGGGAGGTCCATTCCGGCCTGCACGGCGTCGAGGATGGCGCTTCCATCACGGCCATTGGCAAATCGCTGGTTGATCCCGCGCACCCGCTCGAGCGCATCGGGGGTTCGCGGGGTGTTCAGCGCTATTTCGGCGAGGGCCTCGTCCCTGCACACCCAGCCCCTCGGGATGTTCCTGTTCCGGGCCTTGTTTTCCCGCCATTCCGTAATCTCGCGCAGCACTGCCAGCGCACGGCAGGTTGGTCGGCGGAGCCGTACTTTTCGCCAAAGCTCACGCGGATCGAGGTCGTAGAGGCTGCGGTCTCGCAGGTGTTCCATCTCTTCGTGAGCCCAGTTGGAGCGGCCCGAGCTTTCCAGGTCGGTGGTCAGCCTGTCGTAGATGTGGATGAGGTGGGTTACATCGCCGATCGCATATTCGACCTGGTGGTCGGTGAGTGGTCTGCGCGACCAGTCGGTCATCTGGGAGCGCTTGTCGATTGTCAGGCCGACGATCCGCTGCACGAGGGTGGCGTAGGCCGGTTGATCGCCGTAGCCACACACCATCGCCGCAATTTGCGTGTCGAACACCGGTCCGATCATTTCACCTGTGGCGTTGAACATGACCTGCATATCCTGGCTGGCAGAGTGGAATACCTTCAACACCGATGTGTTCGCCATCAGGTCATAAACGGGTTGGAGGTCGATGTCCCTGGCGAGCGGGTCGATTGCGGCCGCCTTGTCGGGAGTGGCGATCTGGACCAGGCACAGTATCGGCCAGTAGGTCTTTTCTCTAACGAACTCGGTGTCGACTGCGACGAACTCAGCGGTTGAGATTTCGTCACAGAAATCGGCGACAGCGGCGGACTTTGTAATAAGCACTTATAGAGATGCGGGTGTTGTGCGGCTCCATTCCAGAGCCGTTTACTGAACCGGGAGGACTAACCTGCTGACCGCAGACGCTGCGGTACCCACTCAGCATACATGCGGGCCGATTAGGTGTATGTGCCTGCGGCGGTCAGCGGAGTTGTTGTTATGTGAAAAATGCCCATCGAGTTGCGCGACTCACCATTGGGCGTCCATGATTCACGACGGGTTATTGCAGAGTGATTCCGGTCGTGGTTGCCAGGTGGGCTGCACATCGCAGGAGCGAATATTCCTGGTGGTTCAGGTATCCCTTTTTTTGTCAAAATTCGGAATGTTGGGATTGTTCATGTTCTTCCAGCCCTTTGGAGCATCGTGCCCTTCCGAGTGCGCTGCCTGACCCACCAGGAGGGGGGTGGAGTAGGTCAACACTTAGCGCGGGGTTAATCATATCCGAGGCATCCCTGAGGTATTCACCTTTCTCACGGTTTTCGCTTCTGTGAACAGGTATTCAAACGACCGGTGTGGCGTGGCGCACGGGGATTCATGGGTCGCGTGCTCCGTCCGTTCACACGAGTCGTCGTGGCCGGTATTGCAGGGCTTCGGCAACATGTGGCGTCAGAATGCCTTCGGAGCCGGCGAGATCGGCGATCGTACGTGAGACTTTCAGGACCCGGTGCAGACCGCGCGCCGAGAGCGAGAGCTGCTTCATTGCCATCTGTAGTAGCGAACGGGCTGATTCTTCTACCTCACAGTGGTCCCAGACTTCGACTGGCCCCATGTCGGAGTTCGAAACCAACCCGGAATCGCCGAACCTTTCCCTCTGAACCGCGATAGACCGCGAGATTCGCTCGCGAACAGCGTCGGAGTTTTCCGCCGATGGCGGCGTGATGAGCTTTTCGTACTCGACGCGCGGAACGTCAACGAAAATGTCGAATCGGTCAAGCAGCGGGCCTGAGATCCGGCGCTGATACCGAGAAATGACGGTCGGTGAGCAGGTGCAGGCGTGCTCGGGATCGCCGCTGTAACCGCACGGGCACGGGTTCATCGCGGCTACCAGCATGAAATTCGCCGGATATGTCGTTGTGCCCTGCGCCCTGCTGATTGTCACGACCTTGTCTTCGATCGGTTGCCGTAATACCTCGAGCGAGGCATGCCCGAACTCGGGGAGTTCATCGAGGAAGAGGACACCACGGTGGCTGAGGGTGATCTCGCCGGGCCGCGGGTTGGCACCACCTCCTACGAGCCCGGCATTCGAGATCGTGTAGTGCGGCGCCCGGAACGGACGCTCATTGATCATCGGGGTATCGTCTGGCAGGTGACCGGCCACTGAGTAGATGGTCGTGACGTCGATGGCTTCGTCGGGGGTCATCGATGGCAGGATCGACGGAAGGCTGCGCGCCAGGAGGGTCTTGCCCGATCCCGGAGGTCCTGCCATGAGGAGATTATGCCCGCCGGCCGCCGCGACCTCGATGGCGCGTTTCGCGTGCTCCTGCCCGCGTACGTCCGAT
>JASLNQ010000193.1 GCA_030745955.1 Dehalococcoidia bacterium
TTCTTGGCATTTCTACCCCCTTCATTAACCAGAGTTTCTAACATTCACCCTGGTTTAGTTATTGGGGGGCAGGTCACTTCTCGGGCGGGAACCTGGAATCGAAGTGGTCGGTGTTGCTGCAGACGGGAGGAACGCCATCTCAATGGCGAAGTCGCTGCAACCAACAGTTGCCATTCTCGATGTCAGTCTCCCGATGATCAACGGCATCCAGGTAGCTCGCCAGATACGCGTAGACAGCCCGCGTTCTGGCATTGTCATGCTGTCGACTTACGACCGTGGCGAGTACCTGAAAGAGTTCATGCGCGATGATTCGGCGGGCAAAGCGTTCCTGCTGAAAGCTACCTTGCGCAACACCCGCGACATCGTCCGCTCGATCGAGGATGTCACTGCGGGACGCACAGTTCTCGACCCGGCAATGGTTTCGAAGCTCACTTCCGACGACGGTGTAAGGCTTAGCGGCGCGCTGAAGAACCTCAGCCCCCGCGAGCTACAGGTCCTGGGCCTCATGGCCAAGGCACATTCGAACCGGGCAATCGCCGAGGCGTTGTTCATTCAGCCGCGGACGGTTGAGCACCACATCAGCAGTGTGCTGGCAAAGCTCGGGTTCAACTCGAACGGTGAGCGGCACGGCCGGGTCTTCGCCATCCTCACGTACCTGGAATCCACGGGCGCGCTGCCGATGCACGAGTCGGATATCGACCACGCCACCGGCTCAGTATCGCCATTGCAGATGATCGCCTGATCACCATTCTGAGCAGAAACAAAGGGGCGGTGCAGCGCACCGGCCCTTTTCTGTTAGGCGGTTACGACACCGCGCTGGTGAGTTCCGCAAAGCCGATACGGCAGAAGGGTGAATAGAACGGTCGGGAGTATCGCACACCGGGGTTGGCAAATGGCGATACCCGGTCGGGGAATGTCCCCATCAGGTGTTGTGGTGTTCGAGCCACTCCAGCATCCGCCGGAAGTACTCCATGCGAATCAGCGGGTGCTTCGCTCTGAAGATCCCGTGACTGGTACCGGGTATCCGCACGAATTCGACTTCTTTCCCGTGGCGTTTTAGCGCAACGAAGTACTGCTCCGTCTGCTCGATCGGGACGCGGTTGTCGTCCTCGCCATGGAGCAGCAGTACCGGTGTTGTTACGTTGCGGGCGTAGGTGAGCGGCGAGTGCTCGACGTAGTGCTCGATCCTGGCAAAGCGTTCACCGGCCAGCTGGGTCTCCGAGAAGTTCACCCCGATGTCGGAAGTGCCGTAGAAGCTGGGTAAGTTGGTCACCGGCGCGGCTATGACGGCGGCGTTGAAGCGGTCGGTGTGCCCAACTGCCCAGCTCGACATGAACCCGCCATAGCTCGACCCGTGGATGACAACCCGGCCAGCGTCGATGTAGTCACGGGCCGCAACCCGCTCCATCGCCTCCATCACGTCCTGGTAATCCCCGCCACCCCAGTCGCCATGGACTGCCGTTGCGAAGTCGAGGCCATACGTCGACGACCCGCGCGGGTTGGGTGCAACGACCACGTATCCGGCGCCTGCCGCTACCTGGTGAATCGGGTAGAACGCATCGTAAAAAGCGCTGTGTGGCCCGCCGTGAACGTCGAGTAGCAACGGGTACTTTCTAGCAGTGTCAGTGGGGTCGAAACCGGGCGGAAACCAGACCCGTGCCTCGATTTCGTGACCAGCTCGTTCAAATGAAAACTTTTCGAGAGTGGCCACCGCGTGCTCGTCGAAGAATGCAGAGTTGAGGCTCGTGACGGCGCGGGTGTCCCCTGTAGCCAGATCGACCCGGTACAGCTCTCCAGTGGAAGTTGGCGGCGTTGCGGCGACAATTGCGAACGTCGAAGTTGCGTTGCCGGTTAATTCCGTGATCTGCCAGCCATCGGTGAGTTTGCGTAGCTTCTGGTCTGCTCCGACGGCTGCATCCGGACTGGCAATGCAAACCTGTGACTGGCCGCGTGAATCGGCGCCGAACACGACGCCCTTCTCGGTCCACGACATGAACGGGCTGCCGGCGTTGACCGGAAACCCTGTTCCGCCTATGTGGGGGCGAATCGAGTCGTCAGTGAGTTTCCTCGGCTCCGACCCCGGCTCCAGGACGTAGATACAAGACTGGGTCGTAAGGCCGTACCCGCCGACCTCTGTGCGGTCTTTGCTGCCCGTCACGGCGATACGTGTAGCGTCGGGCGACCATGCGACCGACTCGACCATGAACATGCCTTCCGACCACAGGGTGAGGGCTGTGCCATCGCGATTGCAGGCGAACAGCTCGGTCTTCGAGATAAGTTCCCGCTCGTCGTTCCGGTCGGATATGAAGGCGATCCCCGCCCCGTCGGGCGACCATACCGGCGGGCCGTCGTCGCCTTCCCCGTCGGTGATCTGCGCGGTCTTACCGGTGGCGAGATCGAGTACGAAAAGGTGGTAGAACGAATCGCCACGCCAGCCGACACCGTCCTGCCGGTAACGGATCCGGCGGGCGACGCGTATTTTCGGTTCCTCGGGGGCCGCTTCGATTACCCGGAGCTCGTCGGAGCCGGGGACCAGCGATCGAAACGCGATGCTGTTGCCATCGGGCGACCATGCGATGGCGTCGACTTCGGCGATCCGTTGCGTGAGCTGCACGGCCTCACTTGCCTCGCCGGCAGTTGGCCGAACGAAAATCTGCTTCACACCAGTGTCGTCGAGGTCGAGGTAGGCGATTCGTCCTCCATCCGGCGACCAGGCTGGGTTCGTCGCACTGCCCGAATCCGTGAGCCGAAGAGACTCACCAGCACCGCCCAGCCCCTTCACGAAAAGATCGGTCTTCGCCTCGCCCGCGTCCTTCAACTCCCGATCGAAGCGGTGGACGATGAACGCAACGGTTCTATCATCGGGACTGACAGCCGGGTTGGAGGCGGTTTCCAGGTGGTAGTGGTAGTCAGGTTGGATCGTCTGTGTCACGTGTAGATCTCGTGTTGACTGGGGCGATGGCGCGCAATTCGGTGAGCCGGGATTATATTCCCACCTCCCGTTCCGGTGGCAAGGAAGTAGAATTCCCGCCAATCCGCCAGCCTGTTTTTGCACAGATCATTCGAACCGATTGGGAGCAACCTGATGAAGATCGCCGATGTCCGCACCGTGGTAGTCGGAAATCCATGGAAGAACTGGATTTTCGTGATCGTCGAGACCGACGACGGGCTGATTGGCGTCGGTGAGGCGACCGGCGGGTCGGAGACGCAGCCGCGAGTGGCGGCGGTCGAGGAGATCAAGCACCTGGTGATCGGGATGGACCCCCGCAACGTCCACGAGATATTCCATAAGCTGTACCTCACGGCGTTTCTGCGGGTGACCCAGTCGATGGCCGGGATCGAGATGGCATGCTGGGACATCCTAGGAAAGTCGCTGGGCGTGCCTGTTCACCGGCTGCTGGGCGGCAAGGTGCGGGACAACGTGCGGGCCTACGCCAATGGCTGGTACTCGGGCGACCGCACTCCCGAAGGATTCGCCGAAAAAGCGTCGGAGGTTGTGGCGAAGGGCTACACGGCGCTCAAGTTCGATCCGTTCGGCGATGCCCACATGCAGTTGTCGCGCAAGGAAACCCGCGAGACAAAGGCGCTGGTTGGCGCGGTACGCGATGCCGTCGGCCCGGACGTCGACATCCTGATCGAGGCGCACGACAGGTTCAGCACGTACGCCGCCATCGAGATAGGCAACTGGCTCAAGGACTACGAGGTCACATGGTTCGAAACGCCTGTCTTATCGACCGATGTGGGTGCGCTGGTCGAGGTGGCGCGGCGGGTGCCTGTGCGGGTGATCGCGGGCGAGCGCATGCACGCCATTCACGAGTTCGGCGAGTTTCTTTCGCACAATGTCACAGACGTGATCAACCCCGAACCGCTTGGCGTTGGAGGGATCTGGCGATCGCTCCAGATTGCCGGGATCGCCGAGGCGCATCACGCCGAAATCGCGTTGCACAACGCCGAGAGCCCGTTCAAGACGATGGTCGCCCTGCATATCGACGCAGTGACCCCGAACGTGTTCATCCAGGAGTGTTTCGACGATTTCCTGGAGCCGTGGGTGACCGACGTGCTGAAAGGCTTCCTGCGGGTGGAGGACGGCCACCTGGCCATACCGGATGCGCCGGGGATTGGCGTAGAGCTAAACGAGGAAGAGGCGAAAAAGCACCCCTACGGCAAGAGCAATTTTTTGCGGATGTTCAGGCCCGGCTGGGAGAAGCGCGACACCGCGAAGCAGGAGTAGGTTGCCAAATTTGTCTCGCCGAATACTGCTGATCACTGGGCCTGCCGGAGCTGGAAAATCGACGGTTGCCGATGACTGGGCGAAGACGCGGGACGGCAGGTGTGCTCACCTTTCACTCGACGCGTTTCGATTGCTGGTCAAATCCGGATATCACGATCCCCGACCGGGTTGGAACGACGAGGCCCAGAGGCAGTTGGATATCGCACGATCAAACGTTGCAGCGGTAGTAATAGGGTTCGTCGAATCGGGTATCGACTGCGTGATCGACGATGCGGTTTTTCCGAACTGGGAACAGGCTGGTATCGACCGGTGGAAACGTGCCCTGGGGGACATCGAAATCGATCTGGTCGCCCTCCTCCCGCAATGGCCCGTAATCCGCGACCGGAACGATGCAAGGGATGATGTTGATCGACTCCCGCGGGACATGCTGCGGAAGATCTACGACGATATGGCGGGGTGGCGCGAGCAAACGAGAGTGCCGGTTATCGACAGCTCGGACCTCAGCGTTCCGGAGACGGTCGCAGAAATCGAACGATTACTGGTGTGTCAGTCCACCCGCTAGCCCCTACTGTGTGCGGACGCTGCCCTTGACCATGCTGGCTTCGTCGCTGGCGAGGAAGGCGAAGACCTTCGAGATGTCGTCGGGCGATACCAGTGCGTCGATCT
>JASLNQ010000194.1 GCA_030745955.1 Dehalococcoidia bacterium
TCACCTGACCCAACAGCCCCACCGCCAGGTTTGAGTACTTCCACTGGCTGTCCTGTGGGATCACGATTTGGATCTCGGCCAGGTTGGACAGCAGTTCGGCCGCCGTCGGGAACGACGGTGCGTCCCAGTCGGTCAACGGGTGTTCGGTTCGCAATCCCGAGTAGTGGGTCATCATTCTGCGGAGGGTTACGCCTTCGAGCGTCCCGCGCAGCGCAGAGGCGACGGTAAAGTCCGGCAAGTGCACCAGCAGTGGATCGTCGAGTTCCAGCTGCCCGAGATCGCGGAGTTGCAGGACCGCCGTTGCGGTGAACGTCTTTGTGATCGACGCCACACGTGAGATCGTTTGCGGTGTGGGTGGCAGGTCTGCACCAACCTGCTGCGTTCCGTACGAGTGATAGGCAGCCAGCGAATCTCCACGCACGATACCGACCGACAGGCCGGGAATTCGGTCCTGGGCCATCGACGCCGAGGCCAGCCCAGCTATTCGGGGTTCAAGTGAATATAGATCGGGGCTGCCCACCAAATGACCTCCAGGAAAAACACGGCACCTGTCTGACAGGTGCCGATAGGGTACTTCCCCGAAGGTTCGGATTGGCGGTATTCCGGGCTGGTGTCAGCTGGCTTTTTGCTGGTTTGGCTTCCGCAGTTGGATCATCTGGCGGAGCACCTGTTTTCGGTACAGCTCCATGCGGTCTTCGAGCCCACGTATCGTGCTGCGTTTCACCCGAATGCTCTGTTTTATCTCGTCGACTTCACTCAGCGCCTTCTGGTAGTCGTCTTCGAGGTAGGCGAGCGCATCCCGGAGGTCCTTGTTGAACACCGTAATATCGGCATTCGGGTTCTGGTTCAGCAGGTCCTGCTTCGCCTGTTCGAACTCAATCTGGATGCCATCGGCATGGCGTTTCTTGTTGTCGATCAGGTCTTTTTGCTGTTCCCACTTTTTGACCAACTCGTCATGGTCTTTGCTGACCGCCCTCAGTTCGGCCACCCTTGGCTCGATCTTCACCATGATTTTGCTCACCTGCCCGGCCACAAAGGCCGCACGGGTCGGCTTGCCGGTCTTGCCGGTCTTACCGAGTTGGGTCATCAGCGAGTGGATTCGAGGTTCGTCTGTCCAATGATCCATAAACGTACAAGTCCTTCTGCGGGCAGAACATTGACTATCGCGATTACCAGGTATGTGCTCAATTATCTCGATCAGCGTGGGACACTCGACACGGCGGATAATCCAAGACGAATAGGAGAAACGACCTATTAGGAGCACTGGCGTCGCGTACGATGTAGTATCCATTCCCGATTGACCCGAACTGCGTCGAACCCCGAAAACCGCCCTATCCCCAGGACTTCTGCGACATCATGAACATCACCGATATTTCCATCGACGTAATCGAGCGAATCGCACCACCGGTGCGGGTTCAAGATGAACGGACCGACCTCGGGGGCACAACAACCCAGGGCGTCCTGAGGGTCAGGACCGAGGACGGTCTTGAGGGAAATGCGTTTGTCGGCGATCAGGCCGGTGACTCGTCACAGAGGATGAGTTCGATCATCAGGACGCTGAAACCTGTGATGATGGGACGCGATTCATCGGACCGCGAGTGGTTGTGGAACCAATTGCCGGTGATTTCAGGTCACGGCGGTGCGATTGAGCCAGTTTGGGCACCGCTCGACGTTGCGCTGTGGGATATCGAGGGAAAGGCCGCCAACAAGCCGATTCACAAGTTGCTGGGGACTGCCCGGACGGAGGCTCCGCTGTACGCCACGTTTCCACCTCGTCACGACACGCCCGAGGGATTTGTCGAAGAGGCGCTGCAGCTTCAGTCGGAGGGCTTCCGGGCATACAAGATTCACCCCGGTCCGCTTTCGGCACGTGATGCGGCGATCGCTGCTGCGAAAGTGCGGGGGGCCGTTGGTGACGACATGACTTTGATGCTCGACCGTAACCACGGTTACACGTTCCGTGAGGCGCTATTTGTCGGCCATGCCCTGGACGCGAACGGCTTTTTCTGGTTCGAGGACCCGGTACCGGCGAACGATATCGAGTCGATACGCGAGTTAACCCGGCGGCTTGAAACCCCTCTGAACATGAGCGATACGACAGGATTCCTGTTTCACGAGGCGGCCAATTTCCTGCAGATAGGCGCAGTTCGCCTGGTACGTGGGACGGTCCGAAAGATTGGTATCACCGGCCTGAAGAAGCAGATGTCGCTGGTCGAGGGGTTCCACAAGTTCTGCGAGATCGGCCTCGCGGGGAATTCGGCGATGAACGCGGCAAACCTCCACGTGATGATGTCGTCGTTGAACTGCACGTACTTCGAGTACTGGCTCCCCAGGGAGGTTCACCAGTGGGGGGTTGTCAGCCAGCTGGAGATCAACGGGGACGGCAACCTGGACGCGCCGACTGGTCCCGGCCTGGGGGTCGAACTGGACGAAGACTGGATCGCGTCACACAAAGTCGCGACCCTGTCATAAGTAATCCGGGGCCAATTGGCGCTGGCCGGGCGTATGATTTCGTGATGAATTCTGGACCAGTGGACCGGTCGACCGCGAACAGTTCGCCTGTGTTGGACGGCTTCGACATCCCACGTCGCCCTTATCGCGGCTTCGGCCTGCTTGCTGCGTCGGCAATCGGTACGCTCGCAGTACTGATCTACTTCGGGGCGTGGGCGTCGGCCGACCGGATCGAGGACCGGGCGCTGGCGGCCGATACCACGGTGTTGCACACAGAGGCTGAATGGTGGGAGGACGGCCTGCTGTCGGTCTGTCCGCTCCACTAGCTGCCAGCGGTCGCCCCTTACAGAATCGCCCATGCGAAATCTCGCTCTATGGTTCGATAAGAAGTTCGGCCTCGAAGAGCACTCGATTGCACACTACGCCTGGGTCATCGTGGCCATTGCCGGGGTTGTCCAGATGGTCGGAGCGGCCATCCGGATGGCGTTCGGGGTGCTGGTCGATCCGCTTGTCGAGACCTTCGGCTGGTCGCCGGGATCGGTCGGGCTCGCTTATGCCCTGATGTCGATCGTGACTGCGCTGGCGTCCCCGCTCGCCGGTTATCTTGGCAACCGGTTCGGCGCCCGGCTCACGATGAGCGTCGGGACTGTGCTGTTCCTCATCGGAATGTTGTGGACCGCCCAGACCAGTGAAATCTGGGAACTTTATGTTGCCTACGGGTTGATATTCGGGATTTCCCAGGCGTTGCTGCTCATTCCGGTAGTGCCGGCGGTGGCGGCGTGGTTCCGGCGGCATCTCGGGTTGGGCACCGGAATCATGATGGTGTCGTGGAGCCTGGGCCCGGCCATCGTGGTGCAGGCTCTCGCCGTGCTGTTCAATACCGTCGGCTGGAGCCAGGCGTTTACGATTGTGGGTGTCACCGGCACCGCGATACTGATATTCGTGCTGCTGTTCTTCCGCAACACACCCGAAGAGGCCGACCGGGTCGCCTATGGCACGCGCCCGGGCGAAAAACCGCTAATTACGAGTGGCAACGTGTTCATCACGACGCAGCGGGAATTCCAGGGGTTTGTGTACAGGACGAATGCCTTCTGGAACCTGATCAATGTTCATTTCCTTGGGTGCGTCGGCCATGCTGTGATCCTGGTCGGGATCATCCCGATGGGTATTTCGAGGGGGCTTGGGCCGCTGACCGCGGCCGGTGTGCTCACCACGATCTCGGTCGTCAGCGTGGGCTCACGCTTTCTCACCCCGGTGTTGTCAGACCGGTTCGGGTCGAAGGCGGTGATGTTTGGTTCGTTCTTCGGCCAGGGCATCGGGGTGTTGCTGCTATTCACGGCCAGCTCTACCTGGGAGTTCTACCTGTTCGCCGTCCTCTGGGCGATTCCGTACGGTGGCGAGGGGACCTCGTTCCCGGTGATCAATCGCCAGTATTACGGGCACCTGCCGATGGGCACTACTTACGGCTGGCAGATCCTTGGCGCAGGGCTCGGTATGGCGCTGGGTGGTTATCTGCCCGGGCTGGTTTTCGACATCACCGGCGGTTACAGCTGGGCGATCGGCCTCTCGGCCGGGTTCAGCCTGGCCGGCGCAGTGGCGATAGTGCTGCTGGAAACAACCCGCCGGCAGTTGATCCCAGACTGGCCGGAACTGGTGGGTGAGCAGTCGGCCAGGGAGCCGGCTGGTCGTATCGGGGCCATCGAGCCTGCGGGGTCCGCCGGTGCGAATCCGAGCACACCCGGTAGCGATTAGCCCATTGCTGCCAGGAGACTCCTCGCGGTTGGGCTGGCTGTTTTCGGTCCCGGCCCGAACTCTGTGGTAAATTCGCCGACGCACACTATTTCAATTGACATGACCAGTCGAGGCGAGATCACCAGGTGACACGAGAACAGACGACCGGCGGGTTCAGCGGACTGTCGTTAACCGATCAACTCGGTATCACGCCACTGATAAATGCTGGCGGTCCGAATACCAAGCACTCGGGTTCAAGACCCCGGA
This sequence comes from Dehalococcoidia bacterium, assembly GCA_030745955.1. Next base: position 4,450 of record JASLNQ010000194.1, read on the forward strand.
TTGAGACAATTCGGGCGATGGAGGCCATGAGCGATGTCTTCGTGCAGATAGACGAGTTGCTTATCGCCGCAGGTCAGCGGATCGCTGAGTTGACGGGCAACGAGGCAGCGACGGTCACTTCCGGTGCATCGGGGGGGATGGTCGTCCAGGCGGCCGCGGCGATGGCGAGGGATGACCCAGACCGGATTTCGCAACTGCCGATCACCGATGGCATACCCGATGAGTTAATCATCCAGCGTGGCCATCGGTTTATTTACGACCACCTGTATCTCGCGCCGGGTGCGCGCTTCATCGAGGTTGGACGGCCCGACGGCTGCACTCTCGAGGAAGTCGAGGCAGCGATCACGGCCAACACTGCCGGCTTTATTCACCTCGAATCCCCTTACAAGAGTGCTGGCGCGGTCCCCCTGCCCGACCTCGCTGAGCTCGCGCACG
>JASLNQ010000195.1:0-3417 GCA_030745955.1 Dehalococcoidia bacterium
TCTTCCGTCGAGGTGGAGAAGGTCCTGATGGAGCACCCGGCCGTTCTCGAGACCTGCGTTGTGGGCGTGCCCGACGAGCGCTGGGGCGAGTCCCCGAAGGCCTTTGTTTCGCTGCGCGAGGGCCACGATGCCGGAGCTGCTGAGATTATCGAGTTCTGCCGGGAACGGATGGCCCATTTCAAGGCGCCGCGAGACGTAGAGTTTGGCGACCTGCCGAAAACGGCGACCGGGAAGATCCAGAAGTTTTTACTGCGTGAACGCGAATGGGCGGGACACGACCGGCGCATCGGATAACGACCGGGGAGTCAGGAGGGAAAGATGAGCGAGCGACGGCCTCGACTCGAAGGCAAAGTGGCGATAGTGACGGGCGCGGGCTCGCGCGGCGACGGCATCGGCAACGGCAGGGCGACGGCTGTTCTCTTCGCAAGGGAAGGGGCAAGGGTCGTCCTCGTCGATGTGGAGATCGACCGGGCGCGCGAAACGCTCACCGACATCGAAACGGAGGGCGGGGTCGCAGAAGTGTTCCAGGCGGACGTGACGAGCAATGAGGACTGCCGTGCCCTTGTAGAGTTCGCGATCGAGCGATACGGGCGGCTGGACATTCTCGACAACAACGTCGGGAACAGCTTCCGCAAGCCGGTCACCGAGATCGAGCCGGACGAGTGGGACAGCTACATGCAGCTGAACCTCAAGAGCATGGTACTGACCTCGAAGCACGCGATTCCCCGCATGGCCGAGACGGGCGGCGGGTCGATCGTGAATATCGCCTCGATTGCCGGGTTGCGGGCTTCAAAGACGGCGGTTTATACGGCATCGAAGGCCGGGGTGATCGGTTTAACCGTCTCGATGGCGGCCGATCACGGCCGGGATGGCATTCGGGTCAACGCCATCGCTCCCGGCCCGGTCTTCACACCGATGGTCGCGTGGCGACTATCGGATGAAATGCGTGCTCACCGCAGGGACACGACAGCACTCGGCACCGAGGGAACACCGTGGGACGTTGGGTGGGCGGCGGTTTTCCTGGCGAGTGACGAGTCGAGGTGGGTGACGGGTTCGGTGCTGACCGTGGACGGCGGTTCGTCGATCATGTCCCGCCACGCCTACACCGACGAAGAGCTGTCGCGGTGAATTTATTAGCATCGGAACATCACCACGGGGCAGCCCTGCCGTCCTCCGATGGCCGGAACACCACCTCGCGCCAACCGGTCGCGCCGCCTCCCCCGGGGGCGTCTGCGACCCAAACCCGGGTACCTGTCGTCGGTCACCCGATTGCGTCACACCGCTTCCATCTGGTTTACTGATTAGCGGAGAAGATGCCTTTGAAGCCACTGCGCTACATACTGCCGGGACTGCTGCTGGTCGTACTCGCCGCCTGCGGAAGCAGCGACAGCGCGAGCGGTGGTGAGTCGTTCGAGAAAGTCACTGTCTCCGACCGAATGTTTGAAATCGACGAGTTCAGAACGATCGGCCTCAAGGTTTCCAAGGAGTACGACGTCGAGGATCTCACCGCGGCGACCGAGGCATGGTTCGGTTTCTGGCGGCCCGACGGCTCGGACGCAAAGGAGTTCGAGATCCGCTTTTACGCCTCGCACGAGGATGCAGTCGAGTTCGGGACGCCGTTTGCGGATAACGCCACGGGTGATGATGCCGTGCTCGACGAAGACGAGACGATCTGGGCGGAAGGCATCAGGGACCGCAGGTATTACTTCGCAGCCCCCAATTCTCACGGGAGCGGCAGCGTGCAGGCCAAGTACGGTGGCTACGCCATCTTCGGCAACATGGTCCTGCTCTGCGAAGGGGCGAACGCCGAGCACTCGTTGGACCGCTGCGGCGCGCTGCTGGACGCGCTAGGTGCGACAGACGGCGAGTGAGCCGTAGTCTGGGGCCGACTCAGGGACCCAAACGGTTTTTAGGTCCGGATTTTTCAACCGATCGCGCCACCCCGGTCCCAACACGCCCATGGCAAGGGTTTGCCATACGCGGCTGAATCCCCGAATTTCAGAAGATCACTAGACCGCGCGATGGCATGCGTTGTTCCCGGTCGCATAGTTGATTCCATCAGGTCCACCGGGGTGTGGACAATGACAGGGAGTCTTCCCAGCGACTCAAAAAGGGAACCGAAATGTTCAGAAAAACCAAAACCGCTTTCACCGCATCGGCTCTTGCGGCCGTCGTGGTGGCGTCAACCATCATCACCGTCACCGGGACAAGCATTCCCGCGGCCTGGTGGCTTCAGGGATCGTTCCTGGTCTGGCGCGGCGGCTGGTAAAGACAACCTGAAGTGAAGTACAGGAGAAATATGATGTTCAAGAAAGTAAAAACCCAAACTATCGCACCGGCTATTGCGGCCCTAACTCTGGTTTCGATGCTCATCACCACCACCGGGACGAGTATTCCAGTGGCCTGGTGGGTTATGGGTGGGCACACGGTCTGGCGGGGCGGCTGGTAATTATGGTCGTGTTCGATCAACTTCACGGTAAGTGCGGGATAGCCAGAGCCGCTTATGCCCGGGTTTCGAGCGAGCCGGGGACCGTCCTACCACACACGTTCTCCGCAAGGATCCCCCCATCGCGGGCCGAGTACGAGCCGTGGCGGTTTTCAATGCTGTCGAAAAAAATGTTCGAATCGCCACCCGGCACGAACACCCCCGATCCGATGAAATCGGCGACCAGTATCACCCGCGTGCCATCGAAGCTGCGCGCATCGCTGCCGGGCGCTATCGCAACCTCGGAGTAGCCTGCGTTCAGCGCACCGTTACTATCGAAGACCAGCAGCCGTCCGCCCGCGGCCGATGCGTTGGGGGTGGCAACCCCGGCCAACACGATGAGCAGCAGCGCAAGGAGCCTCGGCCTTTCCAATTACACCCTCCGTTGGCCCCCTTCGCCGGATGCAGTTTGAACGGTATCGCAATCTCCCCGGCAATCGTTAAAAGCGCGGTTGGTCGAAGTGAGCCGTGTTGGGGGTGTTGTCTCGGACCAGGGTGAACCCGCCCAGACAGGAAGCATAGAGATGCCGGAGTACGGGCACACCACTATTTGAGCGCGTCGACGAGCGCTTCGCACGAACTGAGTTCCAGTTCGCACATCATCACGACATTGCCCGCCACCACGTAAGCCCCGTAAAGCGAGATATTCACCGTCCATACGGTGGCGGCGCCGGTCCTCGCACCCGCGCCCCTGCCCATCGTTTCCTCTGCGTGACCCACGCCGTGTTCGATTGCCGTATCGTGCGTCTCGTAGAAACGGAGCTCGATGTCTTTCTGCTGAAAGAAGCCGTACCAGGCATCGATCGAGCCGGTGAGGGTTTCGGTTTCGAGCTGCTTCGACTTCTTCCACCCGGCTGTAACGAGGTCGTCCACCGTGTAAACACGGTCCTGCTGGGTTATCAGCCACCTGCCTTCTTCTTCATCCCGTACAT
>JASLNQ010000195.1:3427-4819 GCA_030745955.1 Dehalococcoidia bacterium
CCGAACCGCATCCGGTCACGGCCAGAACAAGCACGACGGCGAGGGTCAGAAGCACCGCAGCACGATTGCGGCTGCGCAACAAAGGCCAGCCCAGCTGCGCTCCAGGGTCGACAGCTCCGGACGGTTTTCCCGGGGCCGGTTCCGCAGCAGGCAGCGTGGCCGGTTGTGCCCGGAATTTCGACTTTCGAGTCGGTGAGGGTGTGGGATGATGGTTACTTGCTGGCATATGACTGATTGATTGACCGAACGTTACTGAGATTCCACCAGATGAGCAGGTCCACAGATCGATTCGACGGACGGGTCCAGAACTACGTTGGCTATCGGCCCTCCTACCCGGAGGAAGCGGTCGACACTATCTTATCCGTCTGCTCACTGGATATTGGCGCTTCGGTTGCCGATGTCGGATCGGGTACCGGTATCTTTACCCGGCAATTGCTTGACCGGAAACTCGAAGTATTTGCCGTCGAGCCGAATACCGGGATGCGAGAGTCGGCGATCGGGGCCTCTGGCGGTTCCGCGCTATTTCATCCGGTTGACGGGACCGCTGAGAAGACGACTCTCGATTCCGGTAGCGTCGACCTTGTGACGGCGGCGCAGTCGTTCCACTGGTTTCAGCTCGGACCGGCAAAACTCGAATGGCAGCGGATCCTGAAGCCACGCGGGCAGGTGGCGCTGGTATGGAACCGGCGGGACACCCGGACAGAGTTTCAGCAGCAGTACGAGAGCCTGTTGCGAAAACATGTTCCCAATTACGACAACCTGGTGCAGACAAGGATCACCGATGGGACTGTGAACGAGTTTCTCGACGCTTCGGCTCCGAAGACATTTTCGTTCGCCAATCGACAGTTCCTCGATTTCGAGGGCTTGCTCGGGCGCATGAAGTCCTCTTCGTACACTCCACAGCCCGATCAGCCGGGGTACCCGGAGTTAGCGGATGAGTTGAGGGCGCTCTTTGATAGCGGCCAGTCGGACGAAATTATCGCGTTCGACTACGAGTGCATGCTGATAATCGGTGCGATATCCGCCTGACGGAGCGGCAGTTCGATGCTGCCCTTCAGACCCGATCTTGAGACGATGCAGACGCGAAAACGCCCCGACCGAAGCCGAGGCGCATTCACTAACTATTGACTGGCGCGAGCTACTTCTTTTTTCCTTGACTCTTTGGCACAGACACCGTCACGCTCTCGGTTGCACTGTTTCCAGACGCATCTGTTGCGGTGACCGTAATCGTGTACGTACGACCCCCACCCCCACCATCACGCTCGGCTCGAAGGAGGAGCTTTCCGGCATCATCCCACTGGATGTCACCCGTGGTGTTGACCTGCCCCCCAATAACTAAACCAGGGTGAATGTTAGAAACTCTGGTTAATGAAGGGGGTAGAAATGCCAAGA
>JASLNQ010000196.1 GCA_030745955.1 Dehalococcoidia bacterium
CGAAGAAGGCGAGATTCTTGAGGGTGAAGAAGGCGAAGAGGGCGAGGCCGTTGAGGGTGAAGAGGGCGCCGAACCCGCTGAAGGCGAAGCTCCTTCCGAACAATCGTAGTTCCCGCTTGCGCTGTTTCTCGCGCAATAGAAGCCAGCAACAAAAAACGCCGCAGCCAGTTGGCTGCGGCGTTTTGCTGCGTTCGATGACCCTCCCGGGAAGCCAATTACAAGTTCAATTCCTTGCAAGAACCGGCATACGAACTTACTATTTCGGTGTGCGTGACCGGATGTGTTAGTCCGCATTACGCACGTTTACGTGCACTCAGGTGCACAAAATAACTGAAAAAAAATCGAATAACCAATGGCTCGGGAGGGCACGGATGGAAACCATCCTCATTGCCGTCCTCGTGGCCCTAGTTGCGATTGTTGTTGGGAGCGGACTGGGCTTCCAACTCCACAACATCCTTTCGGCAAAATCAGCGCGAGCAGCAGAAGAGGCGTCGGTGCAGCAAATGCGCCGGGCCAATGCTCGCAGCAAGGAGATTCTTCTCGAGGCAAAAGAGCAGGCGCTCCAGGTACGTACCGATTTAGAAGCGCGACTCAACGAGCAGAAGACAGACATACAACGCCAACAGAGTCGTCTCGAGGCCAGGGAAGAGACACTCCGGGGCAGGTCGGATTCACTGGATAACAGTGAGTCCGAGCTACGGAATCGACGCGAAGAGCTGGCCGATGAAAATCGTGCCCTCGACGAGTTGAAGGAACAAGCCAGCGAACGACTGGAAACCATCTCCAGTTTGTCTATGGCGGATGCCCGGCAACAGCTGCTCGACCAGGCTGAAGAAGATATCCAGTTTGAACTGGCACGCCGCTACAGGGATGCCGAACTAGAGGCACAGGACGAGGCTGACGACAAGGCACGGGAGATCCTGGCTGCAAGCATGCAGCGGCTCGCGGCCGAGGTCGTTTCAGAAGCGACGGTCACGACCGTTACGTTGCCAAACGACGAGATGAAGGGCCGACTGATCGGTCGCGAGGGAAGGAACATCAGGGCCATCGAGGCGGCCACGGGTGTCGATCTGATCATCGACGACGTGCCCGAGGCGGTGACGCTTTCCTGTTTCGATCCGATTCGGCGCGAGATCGCCCGCATTAGCCTCGACCGGCTCATCCAGGACGGGCGTATTCACCCGGCCCGAATCGAAGAGGCGGTTGGAAAGGCGCGCACCGAGGTCAACGAAACCGTCCGCAAGGCGGGTCAGCAGGCCATGTTCGACGCCGATGTGAAGGGTCTGCACCCGGAGCTCGTGAAGCTGGTCGGACGGCTCAGGTTCCGCTACAGCTACGGCGAGAACGTGCTGCAGCACTCGGTCGAGGTAGGGCTCGCGGCGGGCATGCTGGCGTCACAGATCGGCGCCAGTCCGCAGATCGCAAAGACTGCCGGTTTCCTGCACGATATCGGCAAGGCCCTGACCCACGAGGTGGACGGCCCGCACGCCGAAATCGGTGCGGACCTGGCGAAACGCTACGGGCAGAACGAACGCGTGATCACGGCGATTCGGGAGCACCATGACCGCGAGATGACGACGGTCGAATCGTTCCTGGTGGCTGCGGCCGACGCGATCAGCGCGGCACGCCCTGTAGCGCGGAACGACACGACCTAGAACTACCTCAAGCGACTCGAAGCTCTCGAGGAGGTTGCGCGTGGCTTCGAGGGCGTGGAGCGTGTTTTCGCGATCCAGGCCGGGCGCGAGGTCCGGGTGCTGGTCGATCCGGAGAACGTGGACGACATCAGCGCGGCCTCGCTGGCACGCGACATTGTGCAGAAGATCGAGGAGACCCTCGCCTACCCTGGCCAGATCCGGGTGGTTGTCATCAGGGAGTCTCGAAACATCGAGGTCGCGAGGTAGCAGAGGGTTGCGAGGTTGCATCTCTCGGCCCAGATCCTTTACTTGACCCCTGCTGAAGTTATCTCAACCCCCTCTCGCTGATGGAGGAGGGATCATGAGGTGTCATGGGTGTTTGTTCTCTCTCTTTGGGGAGAGGGGGCCAGGCGGGCGGAGGGCGAGCGAGTTGTGTTGGGTTCGTTGCGCCTGCACCCGCGCTTGAATTCGCACCCGGCTTCCCGCATTGTTGATCTGCAGGCCGTGCAGCGATGGGTTTCAGGCGACGGGCAGCGCCAGGTACCTGTTGCCGCTTCCGGCCCGCTCGGATGGTTCCGACCGCTTACTTGAAAGGCGCTTATGCGGATACTGATGATCGGCGATGTGGTTGGCAGCGGTGGTCGGCGCGCTGTCGGCAACCTTCTGCCCGGTCTGAAATCCGAGCTGGACATCGATTTCGTCACGTTGCAGGGCGAAAACCTTGCGGCGGGCGTTGGCCTGACGGTCGATACCGCGGTAGAGATGATCGAAGCCGGGGCCGACGTGATCACAACGGGCAACCACGTGTGGGACAAGCGTGAGTTCATCGACCACCTGGACGATCCCCACTTGCCCGTATTACGCCCGCTGAACTACCCGGCCGGCACTCCGGGCCGTGGTGCGACCGACGATTCAGGCCCGGTCGCGGTCATCAGCCTGATCGGCCGGGTGTGGGTCGGCGAATTCGATTCACCGTTTGCGGTTGTCGATGACCTGCTGGCCGGCGGCTTCGGGCAGGGCAAGCCGATTGTTGTCGATTTCCATGCCGAGGCGACTTCGGAGAAGGCCGCGCTGGCGTGGCATCTCGATGGCAGGGCCGCAGCGGTTGTAGGGACCCACACGCACGTCCCAACGGCCGACTGCAAGGTCCTCCCCGGCGGGACCGGTTTCGTTTCGGACCTGGGGATGGTCGGTGCCGTCGAATCAATACTGGGAGTTGAGGTGGAGGGATCGCTGGGCCGTTTTCTCACCGGGTACCGCCACCGAATGCAGCCGGTGCGAAAAGGGCTGATGAACTTCAATTCGGTCCTTGTCGATGTCGATGATGCCACGGGCAAGGCTGGCTCGGTCGAACGGGTAGATCGGCAGACCGAGGTTTGAGCGACTCACCGGCAGACCAGGACGCAGCGGGTAGCCGCTACGATCACACCGCTCCGGTTATTTCACCGGATTGGCCGGTGGAGGTCGATCTTCACCTCCACACCACGGCATCCGACGGCACGCTGACTCCAACCCGGCTCATCGACCTGGTCGCGGCGAGCACGCTGCGGGTGGTGGCGGTAACCGATCACGATTCGACCGAGGGCCTAAGCGAGGCGATGGCCGCGGCAGCAGATCACCCGCAACTCACCGTGATACCGGGCATCGAGCTGGGTACTGCGACGGGTGATTCGGAACTGCACCTGCTCGGTTATTTTATCAATGCCGCCGACACAAAACTTCAAAACACCCTCGAGCAGTTCAGGTCAGAGCGAGTTGAAGCGGCATGTGCAATGGTCGGTCGGCTTGCGGAGCTAAAGCGACCGGTCTCATGGGAACGCGTTGTCGAGCTGGCTGGCGGCTCGGTGGGCCGTCCGCACATTGCCCGCGCGATGGTCGAGGAGGGGTACGTCACGACCGTGGCCGAAGCGTTCGACAGGTTTCTTGGGGACGACGGGGTGGCCAGGGTGCCTCGCCCGAAGCTGCACCCGGTCGAGGCGCTCGGGTTGATCCACTCTGCCGGCGGTGTTGGAGTTGTGGCGCACCCGCGGACCGTGAATCGGTTGGACGGGCTTTTGAAGCAACTGGTAGAGGCTGGCCTGGCAGGCATTGAGGTCTATGCCGAGAAGTATGCGAGTCCCCGGCGGGACCGTTACCTCGACATCGCAACTCGTTACGACCTTGTGCCGTGCGGTGGGACCGACTATCACGCCCAGGGGACTGAGAACGAGATCACTCCCGGCTCAAACGGTCCGCCACCGGAGACAGCTTCCCTGCTGCTGGCCCGTGTGGTTGAGATCCACGGTCCGAATGTCGGGCATGTGCCCGACGGATTGGCCTGAACAACATGGACACCGTTCTGGCAGCCGTTTTGATCGCAGGCGCATATGTCGTCGGCTCAATCCCGACCGCCTACATCGTTGGACGACTGGCCGGGGGCGTCGATATACGCGAGCACGGCTCGAGGAACGTTGGGGCGTCGAACCTGACGGCGCAGGTGGGGGCATGGTGGGCTGTGCCGGTGGTCCTCTTCGATATTTTCATCAAGGGCACGCTCCCGGTAGCGATAGCGTCCGAAGAGTTACTCGGGCTCGGGCTGGGGGTACAGGTGGCGGTCGGAATCGCCGGGGTGGCGGGTCACAACTGGTCGGTGTTTTCGGGTTTTCACGGCGGCCGCGGTATGGCGACCGTCCTTGGTGCGATGATCGTATTGAACTTCCCGTTGCTAGTCGTGTACGGCTCCGTTCCCGCGCTCGGTGTACTGTTTACGCCGTGGAAAGATTCTGCGGCCTGGTGGCTGATCGGGGTGATCCTGATGCCGGTGTGGGCGGCGCTGCTGAACCTCCCGGCTGAGATCGTTTGGTTCGCCGTGGCCTTCGCGCTGGTAACCGCGGCGAAGCGAATGACATCCAATTCATTGCGTGGCAGCGACGGGCGGCTCGCGCTTGAGCTATTACTGACCAGGCTGGTCTTCGACCGTGACGTCGTCGAGCGGGAAGCCTGGCTCGGTCAGGCGTCGGACAAAGCTGTCGACTGATTTGTTGGTGTGGCGTTTTCCCGATTTGGCGTCGAACCGTTCGACGCGTGGCTGATGTGACAACACAATTTGTGGGTATCCTGATTCGCCGATGACAAACGACCCTTTCGACACCACCTGCCTTCGCCATCCCGAAACGGCGTCGAACCTGCGGTGCGGCAGGTGC
>JASLNQ010000197.1 GCA_030745955.1 Dehalococcoidia bacterium
AGGCCTGGATCGACACCGAGTGTTGTGTACATCGCGGCCGACCAGCTGCTTTCGACGACGCTGAACAAGAGCGTTCCCGAGGCGTCGGAGGGTTCGACCGCAAGTTCGCCGGTCAGCCGGAACCTGATGTAGTCCTTCGCAAGCAGCATGTGGGCTACGCGATCGAACAGTTCCGGTTCGTTTTTGCGCATCCACAGCAGTTTTGTGGCGGTGAATCCCTCGAGCGCAGGATTGCCGGTGAGTCGACGCAACGAATCGTTGCCGACTGTTTCACGTATGTACGCAGCTTCCGCGCTGGTACGCACGTCATTCCAGAGGATCGCCGGACGCACCACCCGGTTGTCTCTATCGAGTGCAACGAGCGAGTGCATCTGCCCGGAAAGTCCGATACCAAGCACTGATGGCGATTCGATTTCGGCAAGAACATGGCGAATCGCCGAACAGGTCCCGGTCCACCAGTCCTCGGGATTTTGTTCGCTCCAGCCCGGCTGCGGCACCGACACGGTCATGGGGCTGCTGGCGGTTGCGAGGTGCTGTCCGGCAGGACTAACAGCGACGACTTTGATCGACGACGTGCCGACATCGATTCCGAGGAACGTTGCTTGAGTCATGGTGGCTGGACTGTATCAATGAATGGCAGGCCCAAGTTGATTTCCCGAGCGGAGTCATCGGAGCCGAGGGACCTGGGGTGAGGTCGCGCGGTGTTCGCGAGAGGCCGGTACCTGCACCGCGGGTTTCACTCACACCCGAACCCTGTCCCTCGCAGGGAGAGGGGACAGCGCCTACAGCGACTAAACTTCTACCCGCGAACAGCTGACCAGGGTTTTGCCATGACTTCTTCGAAGCCTTTGTCTGCCAGCTCGATTCCAAGGCCGGGGCCTTCGGGCACAGCAACGCAACCATCGGCGTCGAGCACAAACGGGTCCTTGAAGAACCCCCGGCCAATAAGCGTCTGCCCGTCCACACGTGAATCATTCACCTCGTTGTGCTCCTGCACCAGGAAGTTCGGACTGCACGCATCAAGCTGCACGCACGCCGCGAAAGCCAGCGGACTCAGCGGGCAGTGGAGCGCCAGCTTTGCGTAGGCCGCCTCGCCCATCGTCGCTATTTTCTTGCATTCCGTGATTCCGCCCGCGTGGCACATATCGGGCTGCAACACCGCAACGGTGCCCCGGCTCAAGGCATCGAAGAACACCCACTTGCCCATCCACCGCTCGCCGGCCGCAATCGTGGCATTGACGCCATCGACGACCTGCGCAAACACATCGACCCGCTCGACGGGCATTGGCTCCTCTATGAAAAGCGGGCGGAGGGGCGTCAGGGCGTCGATCAACTGGCGGCCAATCGCCGGGTTCGGGTTGTGGACGTCGATCGCCACATCAACGTCGGGGCCGGCCCCTTCCTGGGCGGCGGCAAACCGCTCGACAATGAGTTCGATCTGCGACGCCGCTTCCAGGCTGTCGCCAACGCCAAAGTGAACCTTCAGCGCCCGGTAGCCCCACTCCTCGACAAGCGTGCGGGCCGCTTCCCGGTAGGCTTCGGGATCGGTGTCCATGAGATTGGGTCGAGGTCGACCCCCGGCGTGCGTCGGCTCTCCGGGTTCGATCGACCGGGGCAGGTGACCACCGGTAGCCCGGTACACCTTGATGCGGTCGAAGACTGAACCACCGAGCATCGTGTGAATCGGCACACCGGCGGCTTTACCGGCGAGGTCCCACAGCGCGATGTCGATGCCCGAGATGGCCGACATCTGGATCGGTCCACCGACGTAGCCGGAACTCGATTCATACATGGTCTTCCAGAGTTTTTCGACCTGTGTGGGGTCTTTGCCGATCAGGAACGGTTCGAGTCGTTTGACCTCGGCGATGACCGAATCGGCATGGTTTTCCAGGTACGGCTCTCCGAGCCCGGTCAGCTCAGTGTCGGTGTGGATGCGGAGCCAGACCCAGCTCGGCGGGACTTTGATGATTTCAAGTTCTGTTATTCGCAACGGCTTGTCCAGGTTCGGGTGCGGTTTGGGGTTCTAGTCGGGCTTGAAGTAGCCGACGTCGTCGCTGATGTACTCCTCGCGAATCGGCGACCAGATGTCGAAGGCCACGCACCCACCATCGGTCGCGACGACCCGGTGCGGGACATCGCCGGGAATGACGTAGTGGTCGCCTGCGACGAGTAACTGTTCGCTGTCACCGACATAAAACCATGCGGCTCCGTTCAGGATCCGTCCGCATTGCTCGTGCGGGTGCTGGTGTTCTGGCACCTCGGTGTCGGGATTAATGTCGATGATCCCCATCATGATCTTTTCGCCCCATATGAGCCGGGCGAACACGCCGGGCAGCAGCTCCCGCCGCTCGACATCGTTCTCGCTGTAGAAGTACTGGTTTGGAATCATATTGACCTATCCGTGCGAACCCATTTTTCGGTCGATTGCAGCTTCGGCCACCGGGCTGATGATCTGGCCGACATCGATGTTCAGTAGCGCCGGGCCATCATAGTCGAACGCCCGTTTCATCGCCCCCTCAAGGTCTTCGGCTTTCGTTACATGCTCGCCGTACGCGCCAAGACCTTTTGCCATAACGTCGTAGCGGGTGGGCAGCAGGTCGGTCCAGACGGGTCGACCGTAGAGGCCCTTCTGAATCTGCCAGTCGATGCCCCAAATCGAGTTGTTGCCGACAAACATCTTCACCGGCAGGCCATGGCGGACCATCGTGTCGATCTCCATGCCGTTGAAGCCCAGCGAGCCGTCGCCGTTGGCCAGCACTACCTTCTTGTCTGGCAGCGCTACCTGTGCGCCGAGTGCGTATGGCAGGCCCACGCCGATCATGCCGAAGCTCGACACGTTGTGGAACCTGAAGGGTTGCTCGCGCTTGATCGAGGAGCGGAGGAAGTGGCAGTAGTCACCGCCGTCGTAGGTTATGTGGGTGTCGTCGTCGATGAATTCCTGGAGCGTCTTCGATACGAGCATGGGGTGAATTGGATCTTCAGTGTTTCCGAGTTCTTCGAGATCACCGTGCCACTGCTCGTTGGTCGACCGGAGGGCACTCACCCACTCGGTGCGCTCCGACCAGTTCCGCTTTTCGGCGGCATCGGCAAGCTGGGTGATGACCGGACCGAGGCTGCCCACGATGCCGACGGCCGCGGTGCGTGCCCGGGCGACCTGTGCGGGTGACGGATCGACAACGATGAACTTGACGTCGCTGGCGAACGGCGGGGTCCCACCATACCCCAGCGTGTAGTCGAGCTTCTTGCCCAGCATCAGCACCACATCGGCATCTCGAACGTGCTGTACCGCGGGGTTGAGGGGCTGGTAGCCGAAGCCCATCGAGTACTCGTGGGAATCAGGGATCAGGGCCCTTGCCGAGTCTTCAGAGACGAACGGGATGTGCAATGTCTCGACAAGTCGCTGGACCTCGGCGGGATCGGCGGTCGCCCCGGCTGAGGAACCGGCGAAGATCATCGGTCGCTGGGCGGAGTTCAGAATGTCGACGGCACGTTCGACCTGTGCGGGATCACCCAGTACCGCAAGCGGGGTTCCGTACTCGTTCGGTGCATAACGGGCGGCTTCGGCGTCGTCCACCTCGGCCTCCTGGAAATCGTGCGGAATCGACAGGTGCACGGGGCCCTGCCTGCCGCTCAGGGCAGTTCGAAACGCGAGGGCAATAAATTCGGGAATGCGGGCCGCACTCGGCACGTTCCATGCCCCTTTGGTAACCGGGGCGGCCACTCCGACCTGGTCGAACTCCTGCATGGCTCCCCGGCCAAGGTTCGGCGATTCTGCAGAGCCGGCAATGTTGATGACAGGCGCCTCGGAGTGCAGTGCGTTGGCCAGCCCGGGAATGGCGTTGGCGTGGCCCGGTGTGGTCGAGAGCATCACCGCGCCCTGCCTCAAGATTCTCGAATACGAGTCCGCAGCGTGCACGGCACCCGATTCGTGCCGGAAGTCGATCATGCGCAGTGGCTCGTCATACATGGTATCGAGCATGTGGAGGATGTGGTCTCCGGCGATTCCGAAGACAGTGTCGACGCCCTCCGCTCTGAGTGCTCTGACGAGAAGGTCGCTGCCGGTAGTCTTGGTCATTTTTAGTCGGGTTGAAGCACTTGTTGTTGTGGTAGGGCAAGCAGGAGACCGGCGGTGAATTATTGGCCGGTGAATTCACCTGCAAACATAGTTGGTATGCAGTGGAAAAGATTAGCACCGGTATGGCCTTAAGTCCGCCCACCAACGTTGCGCAAGTGCAGGTAATATCTGCACTGCATCGCCTTATTTTCGGCGATCGGTTACGTATTTCGGAGGGCTCCCATGCCAACGTACATAGCTCTGCTCAATTACACCCAGCAGGGAATCAAGGAAATTGAGAAATCGCCTGAGAGGATCGACGCTGCTAGGAAAGCGATCGAGGCCGCCGGTGGCAAGATGCTGTCGTTCCACGTCACGATGGGACAGTATGACGGGGTCGTCGTGCTGGATTTGCCCAACGACAACGTCGCGGCGACGGTCGCCCTAAGCGTCGCAAAGCTCGGTAACGCCAGGCTAGAGACGATGCGGGCATTCACCGAAGACGAGTTCGCAGCGATCGCAGGTCGCCTGGGCTAGGTGCAGGATCGGCCCGGGTTACCGCCGGTAATCGACCTGGCTTGCTCAGCTTTCTGATGGCACCAGAAGGTCCATAAGTTCGTCAACTGCCGTCGCTTCTAGCGCGGCCTGGTCGCTGAACAACTCCGTTAGCTGTTCGACTTTCACGTCGTCAAGCCGGGTCGCGACGTTTGCCCGGAATTTTTCGACCAGTAGCGGTTTCGCTTCGTCGCGCCT
>JASLNQ010000198.1 GCA_030745955.1 Dehalococcoidia bacterium
GGCCATGTGCGGCCGCATGAGTTTTTCGATTTGAGACATTTCAGCTAAGTGTGACTGGTTTGCCGGTTATTCGCCAATCATATGGCGACGGCGATACTCAGAAGCCGCAGCGTGACCGTGCAGTCCTTCGAGCTTCGCCAGCAGTTCGGCGTCGTTTGAGAGTTTCAGGAAAGTGTCGTCGTCAAAGGTCAGGACGGGTGTGACCCTGACGAAGTCTCTTGCCGAGAGGGCTGACGAGAACCGTGCGGTGCCGGCGGTGGGCATTACATGTGATGGCCCGGCGACATAATCGGCCATCACTTCGGCGGACCATTCGCCGACGAACAGGCCCCCGGCGCTGCGGACTTTCTCGACCAGGTGGACGGCATCTTCAGTGAGAATGCACAGGTGTTCGGGCGCTGCGGCGTTGGCAACCTGTATCGCCTCGTCGGTGTCCGACACGACCACTGCGACGCCGCGGTTTGCGAACGCGGCGCGGGCCGTGTCTCCCCGTGGGAGGTCTTCCAGCTGGCGTTCGATCTCGGCCTCGGTCATTTCAACGATATCTTCAGAAAGTGCGATCAACACCGGCATTGCGACCGTGTCGTGCTCGGCCTGGGCGATCAGGTCGGCGGCGGTGAACCGCGGGTCAGCCGAACCGTCGGCGATGACCAGTGTCTCGGTCGGCCCGTACAACCCGTCAATCCCAACATCGCCATAAACCAGTTTCTTGGCGGCGGTCACCCAGGCACTCCCCGGGCCGCATATGAGATCGACCGCCGGGACCGACTCCGTACCATAGGCAAGGGCAGCTATGGCCTGTGCACCGCCAAGCCTGAACACCCGGGATGCACCGGCGATCCTGGCTGCGGCGAGAATAGCCGGGTGCGGCATCGCGTCGCCGGGGGCCGGGGTCGCAACGATAATTTCGTCCACCCCCGCAATCTTTGCGGGAACGACCGTCATAATCACGGTCGATGCAAGCGGGGCCGTTCCGCCGGGAACGTAAGCGGCGACTGAGCTCAGCGGTGTGACGCGTTCACCGAACATACCGGTCCCGTCGTTCCAGCTTTTGGGCAGTCCCCTGCCCTGGAACTGGCGGACGCGCTCGGCGGCGAGTTCGAAGGCCGACCGGGAAGCGGAATCAAGTTGTTCGAGCGCCCGGTCGATTGCAGAGCCGGGTACCTCGAAGGCGCCGGGCGTGGTCCCGTCGAGTGCGGCGCTGACCCGGCGGAGGCCGGCGTCGCCTTCCTCGCGGACGATCCGGATTACCCGGGCGGCAAACTCGTCGGGTGAGACCCTGTCGGGGAAGAGGCCGTTGCCGTCGGAGAGGACGGCTTCGGATGGCACATTGCGTTCACGCCGGAAGTGCTCGATACCGGCGGTGGCGCCAAATACTCGTTTCAAGGCTAACCACCCGGTTCCATGAACGGCTCCAGGCTTTCAACCAGCCGTTCGTACGCTTCGCAGCGGTCGCGGTAGACGTACTGAACGTCGTTTGCCGCAATGCCGATGCCGCCAAGGTCTCGGAAATGGCTGACAACCTCAGATAAATCGGTCTTGCGGACGAGAACCTGGACCGTGAACCAGTTGTTGTCCTTTCCGGTGTGGACGGCCGAGATGGTCGGACCGTCCATACCGCCGAGTTCCCGCCGTTTCGTCACCTGGCGCGCTACTTCATCTTCCGATTCACCCTTGATATCGCCAGTCACTCGCTGGTACTTCTGTGCCCGCAGACTGGCCTCGATCTTTTCTAGTAACTGGCGGGTGAGTGCCAGCTTTTCAGGATCGGCGGAAAGGGCGCGACCGTCTCCGACGATCACGGCCTGCGACGTAATGACGATCCCATCGACCAGTATTCGCAGGCCGTTTTCTCGCAGTGTCGCCCCGGTTGCGGTTATGTCGGCGACGATGTCTGCGTAGCCCATCACAGGGGCTGCTTCCAGGCCGCCTGAGACGGAGACCATCGAGACGTAATTTACGCCGTTCATGTTCAGGAACCGCTTCACCAGCCGCTGGTATTTCGATGCGATGCGGAGGTCACGGCCACGTGCCCGGAACTCAAGCGCAATGTCGGCAAGGTCGGCCATGCTGGTCACGTCGAGCCACGAGTCGGGGACCGCGATCACGAGCCTGGAATCGCCGAAACCGAGGCCGTCGTGGACGAGTACCGTGTTGCCGCGTTCCAACCGCGATTCGGAGAACCGGTCGAGTCCGACGACACCGATGTCGGCGCTGCCGCCATCGAGTTCAATTGTGATGTCTGACTGGCGCTGGAACAGGACGTCGACGCCGGGGAGGGACGGGATGTCGGCGGTGTACCGGCGGGAGTTGGCGCGGCGCACCGCCAGGCCACAGTCGGAGAGCAGGCGTGATGTTCCATCGTAGAGCGCGCCGGTCGAGGGCAGGGCGAGTCGAAGGTTGCTCATTGCGCCCCCTGCGGTTTGGCCGGCGTTCCGTGCGAAAGCGATCCCGAGTTTTCGAAATCGACGGCGGCGCGTTTGCCTGACGCGCGCAGCTCTCGGGCCGTGTTTACGGCGGATTTGACCGAGCCGGCATCGGAAGTTGAAACGAGAGTTACGTCACCTGTCGGTGGGCCATCGCTATCGATATTCGCAAGGTGGGCGACAACGGCGTCGAGGTTGTAGGCAAATCCCAGAGCGGGGACGTCGCGGTCGTACCCGAGCGCCCTTGTGAGGCCGTCGTATCGGCCTCCGCCGCCCAGCGTGTCTCCGTTCGTGCCGCCGGTAAAAAGGTCGAACAGCATCCCGGTGTAATAGGCGATCCCCCGCGCCATGCCGAAATCTACGGTGATCTGATCCCACAGAACCCCCTCGACCTCGACCGCTGCCAGCACTTCGCTCAGGTTGGAAATTATCTCGCCGGGTACCCCGGCTGACATCAGGACTTTGCGTCCGTTTTCGAGCGCTTCAGCGACCGGTCCACTGATGTGCGCGAACTCAGAGAGCATATCCAGCGCCCGTTTGAAATCCTCGGGGTCGTCGGCTTGCGACATCTTTTTGGTGAGTCTCGCAATAATCTCTTCAGGAGTGCGAGAACCGGTATTCTGCCCCAGCGAGACGCCAATTCCCTCGGCCATCACCTGCTTGATAGTCGAGGCGAGCCGCTCGCGGTCGGTGGCAATCCGGGCGTCGTCAACTGCGGTGTCGGTGATAAACCCGAGTGCGGCGGCCCTGTCCGCGACCGCATCAGATTGACCGCTCTTCAGCTCTCCCATGCTGTTTACGAGGAACAATCTCGCACGTTCGGACAGGTTGAACTCAGCGAGTGCCGCGAGCACGACCCCGACATGGCCGATGACAACCCTCGGCTTTTCGATGCCCAGGGCCAGCAGGCCCTCGAGCGCCATCGCGACAACCTCGCCATCAGCGGCGGGTGCGGGTGGGCCGATCAGTTCGGCACCCATCTGTGTGAACTGCCGGGTCTTGTCACCGTCTTCATCTTCCGGGCCCGCGTACCTGAAGACCGGCCCGTCGTACATCAGGCGGACGGGTCCGTTCGCACTCCCGCTATCGGCAGCCCGCCTCAGGATCGCCGAGGTGAACTCGGGGCGCAGGCTTACTTCATAGCCGCCGGGTTCGGAAAAGCCGTAGAGGCGGGACGAGAGTGAACCGCCCGACTTGCGGAGGTACAGCTCAGTCTGCTCGAGGACCGGGGTTTCGGTCCGGTCGTATCCCCGGAGACCAAAAACCTCGCGCAGCGTCGAGATCGCGGCCTCGCGTGCAGCGAGTTCGCCGGGACCGATATCCTGCATGTTCGGGAGCCTTCGAACGGGCTCGTATTGAGGGGTCATCCTGGTTCAGCAGACTGCGTGATCATATTGGCCGACCTGCCATGTGTGTCCGGGCAGGCGCAATTTCGAGAGTGGACGTTCAATTCTAATCAAGTTTGACCGAACTCCCCTACTGCTGGAACCGTGTAATTCGTTGACCTTGCGATTCAGCGTGCGGATAATCCCATGAGATGAGCAGTCGAATGAGCGCCAGATTAGTAAGCATATGAGCACTGAACGATCAAGGGTGGCGGTGGTGACCGATTCGGCCGCCGCGCTTTCGCCTGAGCTGATCGCAGACCATAGCCTGTTCGTGCCTCGTATGGAGATCACGATAGACGGGAAGACCTACACCGACGGGCCGAACGGCGATCTCGATGATTTCTATTCAAAGCTGAGCAAGTCGTCAGAGACACCGACCACGTCGGCCCCGAAGCCGTCGGAGTACCTGGCACAGTTCCGGGCCGCTGCCGAGCATGCCGAAAGTATTTTCTGTGTGAGCTTGTCGGCGAGACTCAGCGCTGCGTACGACGCCGCGCAGGTCGCGACCGGGTTGCTGGGAGACGAACGGCCCGGGACGACCGTGAGGGTTTTCGATTCAGAGACCGCGGCGGGTTCACAAGCCCTGATTACACTGGCCGCGGCCCGGATTGCCGGTGCCGGTGGATCGCTCGACGAGGTCGAGAGTGTTGCCCGGACGGTTGCGGGGAAAGTCAGGTTGGTGGCGGTCCTCGATACGCTCCACTACATCCACCGAAGCGGACGCGTGCCAAAGATCGCGGTGTGGGCGACAGACGCCCTGAATATCAAGCCGGTGATGGAGTACTCACTCGGGAACATCGGGGCGATAGCCCGGCCGAGATCGATGACAGGGGCCGTTAAGCGGCTGCAGGCGGAAATGCTTGACGACCTTGCGGGCAGGGTCGCTCATGTGAACGTGATGCATGCCGGGGCGAGCGAGAGTGCCGAG
>JASLNQ010000199.1 GCA_030745955.1 Dehalococcoidia bacterium
AACCGGGCGTGCAGGTTCGGAAGACGGCCTGGGAGGCATTCGTAGATTCGGAGTTCGTACAGCATCGGGGATCTGTTCCTCTCGCCAATAACCAAAAGTGAATAGGTGAACAGGCTTTTTCGTTGTCCTGGCGAGATTTTGGATAGTCGGAGCCGACTAGTCAACCGATAAGACGGTTCGCGGCGGCAATCATTCGCTGGAGGGAGGGATCGCCCGGGACCTGGCCCAGGTTGTCTCCGTTGACAGCGGTTAAGGCGACGCACCCGCGCCCCAGGACCTCGATGTCGGTGCCCGGTGCCGCTGTAGTGCCGTCCCAATCGACCGCGGGACATGATCTCGAAGCCGCCGTTGTCGTGCTGTTCGAGTTTCATCTGGAGGAGCGAGGGGGCCGGGCTGGCTTCCTCGGCGCCCTGGATAGCGCCAGACCGGACTGACGGGAAGTTGACGTTGAACAGTGTGGCCTGCGGGGTTTCCTCGCTGATCAGTTCACTGGTGATCGCGTTGACGAGGCGACCTACCTGCGGGTCGTCGAGCTCATCGAACCAGGCCCCTGAGAAAGCTGCGGCCTTCACGCCGTTCGAGCAGGCGGTGACCGCTGCACCGAGAGTGCCGGAAATGAGCAGGTTGCGGCTCGTGTTGTTGCCGGGGTTGATCCCTGAGACCACTGCATCGATATCGTTGCCGAGTACGTGCTTGATTCCGACAATGGCGGCATCGCCGGGGGTGCCTTTAACTGCATAGCACGGCACGCCAGCGACCCGGCTTTCGGCTTCCCTGACCCTTATCGATGCCTGGAAACTCAGGCCCGTACCGCTACCCGACCTGTTTACGGTGGGCGCGACAACCGTCACGTTGCCGAGGTCCTGCACTGCGCGGACCAGCGCCCATATGCCGGGGCTTTCGAAGCCGTCGTCGTTGGTGACAAGAATGTTCATGTGTTCAAGCGTAGTGGTAGCCCATCGGCATGGCAGGCCAATTCAAGAGAAAATTGTGCGGACTAGCCGAGCAGAAGGTTGTCGATCAGCCTCGTCTTCCCGAAATTCACCGCGAGGAGGGCGCGGACCGAATCCTCGGCGATATCGACTTCCTGGAACGTGTCGACATCGGCAACCGCGGCGTACTCGGTGGTCGCAAGCGGCTCTTGATCCAGTATTTCGGTCATCGCCGCCCGGAGTGCGTTACCCGAGCGTTCGCCTCCATCCCACAACTGTTCGCCGGCCTTGAGCGCCCCATAGAGGACGGTCGCCCCTTTTCTTTCTGCCGGCGAGAGGTTTGCGTTCCGGCTGCTGACCGCCAGGCCGTCGGCCTCGCGAACTGTCGGGATCGGGATGATCTCGATGCCGAGTCCCAGTGATTCGTTCAAGTGCTGAATGATTCGCAGTTGCTGGGCGTCTTTCTCGCCGAAGGTGGCGATAGTCGGGGTGATGATCGAGAAAAGTCGCGCAACGACCGTTGCTACGCCGTCGAAGTGGCCGGGCCGGTGTACACCTTCGAGGACGCCTGCGACAGGGCCGGGGTCGACCTGTGGAACGCCCTCAGGTGGGTACATTTCTTCGACTGACGGGGCGAAAACGATGTCGACGCCGTGCCTCTCGAACTCGGCCAGATCGGCGGCTTCGTTTGCCGGGTAGGTCGACAGGTCTTCGTCCGATCCGAACTGGGTCGGGTTCAGGAAAAGCGAACCGATCACTGCATCGCAGAGCGGGCGGACTGTGTCCATGTGAGTGGTGTGGCCAATGTGAATCCCACCGAGGGTTGCCACGAGTCCGACCGAACCGGCGAGTCCGTGTCGGATCTCCCGCATTTCCACGGCTGTCCGGATTACCTGCATGGGTTGGGCTTGCCCTGGCTCAAGCGCCCTCTCCATGAGGGAAAGGGTCGGGGTGAGGGGGAATACGGGGCTGGGAGTGTGCTGGCGGGGGTGTATATCGAGTGAGACAGTCTTGCGTTCCCCCTCAACCTAACCTTCTCCCTCAGGGAGAAGGAAGAAGGGGGGAGGACGGGTGCGGGCACGAGGTTAGTCGCTGGGAACCGCGGAATCGTTGACCTGTGCCGGGGATGGCTTACTGACCCGAGATTCATCCGAGAAGAACGACTGGGCGTCGGTCGGGAAAGTTCGTTCGCGAACGTCCTCGCTGTACCTGGTGAGTGCGTCCTTGATGATCGGTGCCAGGTCGGCGTATTTGCCTGAGTGGCGTGGACGGAAATCAGGGTCGAGACCAAGCATGTCGTGGAACACCTGCACCTGGCCATCGCAGTGAATCCCGGCACCGATTCCGATAGTCGGAATATCGAGTGTTTCGGTGATCTGTCTTGCGAGTTCGACCGGGATCAACTCGAGAACAACCGCGAACGCCCCGGCGTCCTGCAGGGCAAGGGCGTCTTCGAGCACCTGGTTGGCCGCCGATTCGGTTTTCCCCTGCACCCGGTAGCCGCCAAGCTGGTTGACATGCTGCGGCGTGAGGCCGATATGCCCCATCACGGCAACGCCCGCGTCGACGAGCCGCCCGACAATTGGTGCAACGGTTTTACCGCCCTCGAGTTTTACCGCCTGCGCCCCGCCCTCCTGGATGAGCCGGGCGGCGTTCCTCAGGGCGGTCTCTGCATCGATCTGGTAGCTGAGGAAGGGCATGTCAGCGACGATGAGCGGCTTCGTGGTGCCCCGTACGACGCTTGCACACGCATTGACGATATCGTCGACGGTTACAGGGATCGTGGAGTCGTAACCGAGAACGACGTGGCCCATGCTGTCGCCGACGAGGATCATCGGAATGCCCGACGAATCGACGATGCGGGCCGCCGTGTAATCGTATGCCGTCACCATTGGGATCGGCTCGCCACGGAGCTTCATCTGCTGAATCTTGTGAGTAGTGATTCGGCGTACTGCCATCGTGTACCTCCGCCCCGGTCGACTGCCATTTGCTAGCCGCCAGGCCTTAGTTCACTTGCGTCTGGTTATCTTACCCATTTTAAAGCCTTCCGGGCCGTTCCCGGTGGGATCATTGAGCGATCTGGCGTCAATTTCCCAGTGAAAGCAGCGATTTGATGCGCTCGTAGGCGTCATCTGAGAGTCCGCCCTGCTCTTTCGCGATATGAAGTGAAGCCTGTGCAAGGGCCGCGTACGCCCTGCCAACTTCGATTGAGAGTTGATTGGTCGCTTCGAGGTGGGATTCGATGGTGGCCGTGTCGCCGCGAACGAACGGTCCCGTGATCGCCGAGGGCAGTCCGTGTTCTTCGAGGGCGTCGGCGGTAGCGCGGATCAGGGGGATCAGCCGCCTGAGTGCGTCGCCACGGTCCACGCCAAGCGGTTCCCACATTTCGGCAGCGATCCCGGCAAGGCCCGCAAGGAGTCCGCAAGCCATGACAGCGGAGGCGTGATAGGAGGCGCGCTGGCCTGATTCGATTTCGATAGACGAGCCGCCGAGATCGGTAGCCAGCCTGGCAAGCCAGTCTCGTAACTCGGAATCCTGTGATTCGATGGCGAAAGAAACCCGGTGCAACCGGTCCGACGATTCGGGCGAGGGGAACGTTTGGAGCGGGTGAAACCCTGCCGTGGCTGCACCCTGTTCAGTGGCGTGGGTCAGGGCAGACAGCGGGAGGACCCCGGCGCAGTGGAGGACGGCCTGGTCGCTACGCCAGGTGATCCCGTCACATATTTCGTTGATCACTGAATCGGGACCGGTGATGAAGGCAGCCGCAGCGAGGTCGGTTGCGATCTGAGCATTTTCCGTAATCGTCGGACTGGTCAGTCGTGATGCGAGCCACTTTCGGTGGCTGGCACGACGGCTTGAAATGGCAACCACGTTGTAGCCAGCTTTAAGGGCAGCATGAGCAAGGCTGGACCCCAACCGGCCCGCTGCCACAACGGCGATTGGTGTTTTCCTGTCGAGCTCGGGCAGGTTGCTCAATTTCGGGACCCCCGGGCATCGACTGCCGACTTCACGCCACCGAGTGATTTCGCCGACTCGATCGCATTCAGGATCGCGCCCGAAACGGCCTGCAGGGCTGCTGCATGGAGCACGTCACCCGAAACCGGAGCGGGTGAACTTGCCGAGCCCGGTGAGTTCGATGAATCTCCCGGTGCGGAGGTTGAAAGGCCGAAGACGGTGTCGCCGTCGTTTGCGGTGTGAGACGGTCGTACCGCAAGGGCGATCCCGTCCTGCCCGGCGATCGCCAGCCTCGTTGCACCGATCTTGTCGAGCGGTGCGTTAGTGGCCACTACGCCGAGGGTCGTGTTCCGGAAGAATCCCCTGTCCCGGGGCGGGGTGTTGATCATCAGATCGATTGAATCTGCGAATCCGTCTTTGGTCTGCGGGCCGGCGACGATCTCGCCCGACTCGGGATCGACGATCCCTCCGATTGCGTTCACAACCATCAGGGCCCCGACGACCGCTCCAGCCCCTTTTCCCCTCCCAGCCGGTATGTGTACCGAGGCCGTGCCAACGCCGCCCTTGATCGATGCCTCTGCGCCCAGGAGCTTCGCTACGGTCGAACCCGTACCTGCCCCGGCATTGCCGGTCGCGAAATCGATCGAGGCGGTGGCTGCGGCAGCGTAGGCGTCATCAGCGGTCGGGCGGACCGCGTGGTTGATGAACCCGAGATCGAAAACCACCGCCGCCGGGACGAGCGGGATCCGCATACGTCCGAACTTCACGCCAACGCGCTGCTCTTCGAGATACCTGACGACACCGCCGGGTGAGTCAAGGCCGAACGCACTGCCGCCG
>JASLNQ010000019.1:0-7487 GCA_030745955.1 Dehalococcoidia bacterium
TGGGACCTCAGAAGCGCTGGACCTCGATAAAAAAACGGGCAGCCTGCAGGCGGGAAAGATCGCCGACATGGCTGCCTTCGCCGGAAACCCGGCTAAGAACATTCGCGACATGGACCGTGCATCGACCGTTGTGCAGTCAGGCCGTCTCCTGAAATTGAACGACAGGGTCCTGGTCTAGCCAGGAGCCAACAACCCGAACGCTACCCAATAAGGCCGGGGATGCCGCTCTGGACCGTCGACGCGTCGCCGGTTGTTGCGGCCTGCACGATTGTCAGAGTTACAACTGCCATCGCAGCAAGCATCACCGCGATGGTCACCGCTGAAACTCCGCGTTGCCCGCGGGCCCTGCCCGGTACTTTTGAAATTATTGTGCGGGGTGTTAGCTCTGACATTGTGTACCTCTGGCTCCTGTGGTCTCCAGCTCGCTCTACGCCTGCCCGATCTGTGTGCGGGCCGAATGGGCAGGTGGTTACCCATTCACATTCGATGTAGCGGCTGCCACTACTTCAGGATGGCAGGGAGCAACCAGCAATCAGTAGGTTGAATCACCTATAGCTATTGCGGAAATGCGCAACTCCAGGCGGAAATCACGTGCCTCGCCGAGGTTGTCTCTCAAGTTCAAGACAAAGCTGAGAGCCTCGGGACACCATTTGAAATACCCTTGCTCAATTGACGGCGGTGATTTCCACAGTCCCTACACAGTTTCCCCCTAGTGTTGTCTACGGCAGATCAAACACCTGGCGCACCGTCAGGCGGTCGGTTGCATCAAACAATCACTGATGGGTCCACCCGGCTCCTGGAATCAACGGGTTGGCCGGTAGTGGATGAAGGGATCAAAACCGAAAATGTTGCACTTCAAGTCATGTCCGAAATGTCTCACAGGGACCGTAGAGCACAATTTCGATGCCCACGGCGAATACGCCCAGTGCCTGAACTGCGGCTTCATGCGTGATGTTCCAAGGGGTGCCTCAAGCTCCGAGGTAGAACGGGCCCTGGCCGGTTGGCGGAGCGAGCTCCTGGCTGCCGAATCGGAAGCGGCAACCGCGATAGCCTAGTTCGGGAAACGATTTCCTCATAAAACCCACACGCCCTGCCGTATGCTCCATTCGCGCCATTTTCGTGGTTATTCAATTAGCATTCAGGTTTTCACGCGTAACATCTAGACCCGGGCTGGTAGCCAACTTTGCCAGAGCGTCCAATCTCGCTGCGCAGGGCGGCGCAAATCATCGGAGTGCATCACTCGACGCTGGCACGCGCCGTCGAACGTGGTGAAATCCAGCCCGTCACCACCACCCCGGGCGGCTGGAACCGATTCTCCAGGCGCGATATCGAACGCTACGCACGCACGCTTGAATCGGTAGAATCCGCACGTGCCCAGATCGACGTACCGTCGGTGAATCACGCACTCACCGAAATCCCAAAACTCGCCAGGGAATTGACCGGGGCCGACTACGCCGCTGTCACTGTCCAGGGTGAGAACAGCACCCCACTCCGCATCTACCATGAGGGTTTCGACGACCGGGTCGACTGGAAATCGCAAAAACTGCCACAGGGTAAAGGCATTCTGGGCAAGCTGGGCGAAGCCGGCGCCCCATTACGACTGGACGACCTCACAGAGCATCCCGATTCGCATGGCTTCCCCAGCTGGCATCCGAAAATGAAAGCCCTGCTCGGAGTCCAGGTCGCAAACACCACCGGACTCAGGGCCAACCTCTACCTCGCGAACTCGCAGGACCGAGAAACGTTCGCCCTGGAAGATGAGCGGCAGTTGGTGCACCTGACCCACCTCGTCCAACTCGCACTCGACTCGGCCTACCTCTACGAGCGTGAACACAAAAACCGGCTCCTTGCTGAATCTGCCGAACGCAGGTTGCAGGCCGTTATCGAGGAATCGACCGTTGGCGTCGTGATCATCGAGGCGGATTCCCGAAAATTACTGGGAGTGAGTCAGGAGGCCCGGCGTCTCCTGAACCACTCCCTCGATCTCGGAATGTCGCTCGAGAACCTGAACCATAACGCCAGCTTTTACACCAGCGACGGCAGGCTACTTACCAGCGACGAGCTACCCCTTGAACTTGCGCTCTCCAACCGTGAACAAACTCGACCGCGAGAAATGCTCATCGAACGTCTGGACGGCTCGAGAGTGCCTGTCCTGGTCACCGCAGCACCGATCAGCGCCCAGAACGGTGGACTCGATTCAGCAGTCCTAATATTCCAGGACGTTACACAGATTCACGAGGTCGACGAGGTTAAATCGGAGTTCCTGTCGATGATCACCCACGACCTGCGTTCGCCACTCGCCACGATCAAGGGCATGGCGTCGGCACTGAACAACGGATTGACCGAAGACGACGAGAGTAAGATCGGTCTCGATGCGATCGACGAGGAAGTCGACCACATGACCGAACTGGTTTCGAACATCCTCGATATGTCCCGCATCGAATCCGGCACCCGGGGCGTAGAGCGCGAAATCTGTCACATGGCAGACATCATCCAGGACGCAATACGCCGGACGCTGAACTCGCGCCATGGCACCGGTCGTGCTGTCCGGGCAACCATCCCCCCGGGATTGCCCGAGATGTACGCCGACCCCGGTCAACTGGGCCGTGTACTCGACAATTTGCTGAGCAATGCGATGAAATACACACCCGGCAGAGTTGAAATCGTAAACTCATACGACGCAAGCGCCGACATCATTCGCACAGAAGTAATCGACCAGGGTGAAGGAATACCCGTTCCACTCCAACAAGAAATATTTGATAAATTTTTCCGTCTGCGTGAAGGCCGTACCAGGGGACGTGAAGGGGCCGGACTTGGACTCGCTATCTGTAAATCCGTGGTCGGTGCGCACGGGGGGAGCATAGGTGTGCTAAACAATTCCCGTGGTGGCGCTACATTCTGGTTCGAATTCCCGAGAGATCCTGATCAAGCATGACCCGCAATATCGAGAGACAAGAGGGCTGAGACCATGGCTTCGCTAAACGACAGACGTGAGAAGTCCGGCGTGCTCGTGGTCGATGACGATCCGAAAATCCGGCGACTCGTCGCCACCCACCTCGGCCAATCGGGATTCGAAGTATTCCTTGCCGCAAACGGCGAAGAAGCCATCTACCAGGCCTCGCTCCACCAACCCGATGTGGTTGTGCTCGATCTCGCGATGCCGGGCATCGACGGGTTTGAAACGCTCTCACGGCTTCGAGAGTGGTACACCGACCCTGTAATCATCCTCTCCGCAACGGACCAGGAGCGGGAAAAGGTGCGCGCACTCGACATTGGCGCCGACGATTACATAACCAAGCCATTCGGCACCGAGGAACTCGCAGCCAGGATTCGGGCCGCTATCCGGCGCGCCGAAAGACTGTCCGGAACCTCCGACACCGCCGACCCGATCGTCCAGGCCGGCTCGTTCGAGATCGACCTTGCCTCGCGACTCGTGCACCGGGACGGCGAGGAAGTCCGCCTGACACGCACCGAATACGACCTGTTGAGGGCCCTGGCCGTAAACGCCGGCAAGGTCATGACTCACCGCCAGCTGTTGCAGTCAGTCTGGGGGCCGGAATACGGCGAAGAAACCGAATACCTCAGGACCTTCGTCAAGCAGCTTCGGCGAAAACTCGAAGACGACCCTTCCCGGCCGAAGCAGATCCTGACCGAGCCAGGCGTCGGCTACCGGCTGTTTATCGATTAGCCGGTTGTCGGTGCAACCAGGCCGCCCGGACGCCCGCAAACGCTAGCGACCCAGTGCCTTTCGGCCAGCCTCGATCGTCTCCACGATCGTATCGACATCGAACACGCAGCCACCCCACGTGCCGCCACTGGCCGCCTGGAGAGCTGCCCACAGACGTGAATCGTCGGGTAATTGCGGGTGCGGTGCAAGATCGCCAGGCTCCCCACGTCTCTCAAGTTCCGATGACCCCCAACTGGCCCCCCTGCTCTCGCCGTCAGTCCCGACAAGGTTGATAGACCCTGAAAGACCGTTCCGGTCGATGACAATCTCGATCACGTCGCCGTCCCGCACCCGGCCGATCGGGCCACCCGCCAACGCCTCCGGCCCCACATGACCGATACAGGCCCCGGTCGAAACACCCGAGAACCTTGCATCAGTAATCAGCGCAACATGCTTACCATATGAAAGGTGCTTGAGGGCGGCGGTAAGCTGATAGACCTCCTCCATCCCGGTCCCCAGGGGGCCACCGCACGTAACGATCATGATGTCGCCAGCCTTGATCTTCTGTGCCTCGTCGCGTGACTTGATCGCACCCATCGCAGCCCGTTCCGACCGGAACACCCGGGCCGGGCCCGTGTTTCTGTACACGCCGTCGTCATCGACCACCGACGGGTCGATTGCGGTGCTCTTGATCACCGAGCCCTCCGGTGCAATGTTGCCCATCGGGAACGTCACGGTGCTCGTGAGATTCTTTGCACTTGCGCGGTCGGGCGACATGATCACGTCGTCCGGGTCAACACCATCGACCTCTCTCAGGTACTTCCGCACTTCGTGGCGTCGCTCAGAGTCCTCCCACCAATCGAGGTTTTCTTCGAGCGTCTGACCTGTGGTCGTCAGCACACTCGTGTCGAGCAGTCCCATCTTGCGGAGGTGGAGCATCACTTCCGGGACACCCCCCGCAGCATAGAGTTGGGTCGTCGGGTGACCCACCGGGCCGTTCGGCAGTACATCCACCAGCCTTGGCACATCGAGGTTGATCCGGTTCCAGTCCTCCACCTTCATGCGCCTGCGGCCCGCCGCGTGGGCAATGGCCGGCATATGCAGCAGCAGGTTAGTCGAGCCACCACAGGCAGCGTGAGCGGCCATCGCGTTCTCAAACGCAGTGTCCACCAGGATGTCCTGCGAGGTCACTCCCTTGCGCTCCATCGCAACCAGGGCGCGGGCCGAACGGCGGGCGATGTCGTACCACGCCGGCGTCCCGCTCGGTGACAGCGCCGCGTGAGTGATAGCAAGCCCCAGGGCCTCGGACACCACCTGCGACGTGCCTGCCGTCCCGAGGAACTGGCAGCCGCCCCCCGGCGACGCACACGACCTGCAGCCAACGTCCTGGGCGTATTCGAGCGTCACCTCGCCCTGCGCAAACCGGGCGCCGATCGACTGGATCTGCCCGGTGTCCTCCCCCACATACGGCTTGAGCGTCGTCCCGCCCGGTACCACAACTGCCGGCTGGTCCCGCAGACCCGCCACTGCCATCATCATGGCCGGCAGGCCCTTGTCACACGACGCGATCCCCAGTACACCCCGGACTGTCGGCAGCGAGCGTGTTATCCGCCTTAACACCTGCGCCGCATCGTTCCGGTACGGCAGCGAATCGAGCATCCCGGTCGTTCCCATCGACCTGCCATCGCACGGGTCCGAGCAAAACGCAGCAAACGGGACAGATTTCAGCTCTTTCAACTCATGAGCCGCGGCGGTGACCATGTCGCGCAGTTCAAAGTGGCCCGTGTGCAGCCCCAGTGCAACCGGCGAGCCGTCCTCCTCTTTCACACCCCCGACGGTAGACAGGATCATGAACTGCTTGCGCATCAGCTCGGCCGGGTTCCAGCCCATACCGGCATTCTGCGACATCCCAAAGTGGTTCCCACTCGGTTCCTCGATCAGGAACTCGGCGGTGAACGGGAGCGTGCCCCCAGGACCGTCGGCGTGGGTCAGGATCTCCCGCGTCGATGGATCGGCACCCGTGCCGAGCACGTCGTCGATCGAAACGGCTGCAGTGTCGTGGTCGGAATACACGCGGTTGGTCATTACTTGTACCAGGTACTTTCAGTCGAACTTAGCGGGACTCATGCGAAAAGGTTGCGTTATCTACGCCCGGTAGTCCCGGTCGTCAAGGCATGATAACTACGACCGGCCGTTGCTGGCCGTGCCGTGGTCCAAAACGCGGTCAAGTACGAACGCCGAGTTGATGAGCGCAAGGTGCGTGAATGCCTGTGGGAAGTTCCCGAGCATATCGCCGGTCGGCCCGGTCTCCTCTGCAAACAAACCCAGCGGGCTGGCGTAACCGAGCATCTTCTCGAACAGGAACCGTGCCGATTCGAGCCGGCCCGACCGTGTCAGTGCCTCGACCAGCCAGAAAGTGCACATGGTGAACGTGCCCTCCCGGCCTTCCAGGCCATCCGGAGACTGCTCGGGGTCATATCGGTACACCAGCGAATCCCGCGTGAGTGTCTCCTCGATCCGCTTGATCGTCGAGATCATTCGCGGATCGCGTGGCGAGAGCGCCCCGATGTTCAGCAACTGAAGCAGCGCTGCATCGACCACAGTGGATCCATAAGACTGGGTAAAGCTCTGGAGTTCCTCGTTCCAACCCTTATCCATTATTTCGTGGAAGATCTGGTCCCGGGCAGATTCCCACAGGTCCCGTTTCGCAGGGAACGACCGCTCGTCGGCCAGTTTCAAGCCCTTGGCCAGCGCGTTCCACGCCATCAGTTTTGAGTGAACGAACTGCTTGCGCCCGTTCCGTGTTTCCCAAATCCCCTGGTCGGGCTGCTGCCAGTTGTTCGACACCCAGTCGAGCACTCCCGAAAGCGCAACCCACATGTCGTACGAAATGGGCCACCCGTACCGGTTGTAAGTGTACACCGATTCCATAAGTTCGCCGTAAATGTCCAGCTGGTACTGGTGGTACGCACCGTTACCAACCCTCACCGGACCCGAATCCCTGTAACCGGCCAGGTTGTCGAGGATCTGCTCTTCCAGGACATGCTCACCCCGGATGCCGTACGTGATCTGTAGCGGACGATCGGGATTCTGCTGTGCCTCCCTTGTCCGGCTGCCCAGCCAGCGCATGAATCCGCGTGCTTCGTCCACGTAGCCCATGCGCATGAATGCGTCGATTGTCAGCGCTGCATCGCGTATCCAGCAGTACCGGTAATCCCAGTTGCGCTCACCGCCAATGACCTCTGGGAGTGAGGAAGTGGGCGCAGCGATGATCGCTCCCGTTGGTGCGAACGTCAGAAGCTTCAATACGAGAAGCGACCTGATCACGTCCTCGCGCCACCGCCCGTGGTAAGTGCACTTGGAAACCCAATCGCGCCAGAAATCCACGGTTTGTCTGAACTGCGCTTCGGCCTCGGCCGCGGTAAATGAACACAGGGCTCCGCCGGCAGGTTCCATCTGCTCGAGGACGAAACACATCGACTCGCCAAAGTTCAGCGCGAACTCGGCCGTTACCGATCCGTTTTGAAGCTCGAACTCGCATGGGGCAGTGAGGCCCAGACGCTCCCCCGAATCCGATGTGAAGATCACACCACCGTTTATCTTTTCCGCCCGGTGCAGCGTGCTCGCAAACTCGAAAGCAGGCCGACACTCCATCCGCATCATGGTTTCGCCGAGTACGCCCTGCACAAGGCGGACGACGCGCGCCTCCCCACTACAGTGGTCGTCCACGTCTCCCTTCTCATGCCCACTGCCCTCTTCGTGCTGCTCGTGCACCGGCATGAAATCAGTCACCTGGGCAGCAGAGTCGTCACTGCCAAAG
>JASLNQ010000019.1:7497-15639 GCA_030745955.1 Dehalococcoidia bacterium
GCGGGTGATCAGTACATTGGTTTCAGGAAAGTAAATCTGGCGGTGATCGACCGAATCGATTGCGGTGATCGAGAAACGACCGCCTTTTTCATCGTCCAGGAGACTGTTGAATACGGCCGGTGAATCGAAGAACGGCAAACACAGCCAGTCGATCGATCCGTCGTTCCCGACCAGCGCTGCCGTATGCATATTTCCGATCAGACCGTATTCCTCGATCCGCTTGTAGGCCATAAAGCTCCGTCGACCGCCACCGGCGATTTACTCGTATGTTTGCGCGTACGGAATGATGTTGACGTGCGACTCGGTGTACAAAACCGGTGGTCCCTCATGCTTTCCGATATGAATATAGATTTGCCCACTGAACTCCGCAGCCCGAATACGCACTGGACAGACAGAAAAACTCGGGTTCGCCCGGACCCACAAAAACGCAGGTTCCAGGGATTCCGCAACGCATGCCTGTGGTAGGCTCCCAACCTACCGTGAACGGTTTCGGACACCACTCACCGCGCCGGGGCGCTGGAACGTAACCACCCACGACACCACACCGGGCGGAGAATCACATGGGTCGATTGATCCTCGTTTCGAACCGGCTTCCGGTCACAATCCGCGGCAGCGCATCAAACCCGCAAGTCGACCGCAGCACTGGCGGTCTCGTCTCGGGGCTAAACCCCCTTCACCTGCAAGGTGACGGCCTGTGGATCGGCTACTCAGGCACCGATCCCACCAACAGTAAAATCCGCGAGCTCCTGGTGGACATGCGCCTTGAAGCAGTTGATATTCCGGAAGCTGAATACACCGGCTACTACGAAGGTTTCTCGAACAGCGCCATCTGGCCGCTATTCCACTACCTCCTCGAGTACTGCGATTTCGACCCCACAGCGTTCGAAGCATACCGGCGGGTCAACGAACGCTTCGCCGAGGTGGTGCTAGCCCACGCGAATGATGACGACACGGTCTGGGTGCACGACTACCAGCTCATGCTGCTGCCTTCAATGCTGCGTGAACGGCTACCGGGCGCACGGATCGGGTTCTTCCTGCATATTCCGTTCCCGTCGTCGGAAATGTTCAGGACTATCCCTCAGCGAGAAGAAATATTGCGGGGTCTGCTCGGTGCCGACTTAATAGGTGTACACACATACGAATATGCCGACCACCTGGCACGGAGCATGCGCCGGGTGCTCGGCCTTGAGGCGCAGCAGAGCGTCGTGAGGCTCGCTGGCAGGAACATATACATCGAAGCCCACCCGCTCGGGATCGATGTGGATAGCCAGCGCGACACCGCCTTCTCGGCGGAGGCCGGGCAAATCCTCACCCAGTACAAGCGGACCCTGGGCGACTCGCAGGTGATCCTCGGGGTAGACCGGCTCGACTACACCAAGGGGCTGCCTCTAAAACTGCGGGCGTTCCGGCGCCTTCTCGAATCGAATTCACGCTGGCAGGACCGGGTCGTTTTCATACAGGTCGCAGTTCCAACCCGCGAGAATATCGACATCTATATCGAACAACGCGCCGAGGTCGAACGGCTGGTTGGCGAAATCAACGGCCGGTTCGGCAAGCCCGGCCAGACGCCAGTCCAGTACATCTACCGGTCGGTCTCCCCGGCAGAACTCGGTGCCCTGTACAGGCTTGCCGACATTGCTTTCGTATCGCCGGTTCGTGATGGCCTGAACCTCGTCGCCAAGGAATACGTCGCATGCCGCGACGATGGCGGTGGCGTACTTGTGCTCAGCGAGTTCGCCGGTGCGGCCTCAGAGCTGGCCGGGGCGCTGCGCGTGAATCCCTGGGACATCGAAGACACTGCGGTACAACTCGAACGCGGGCTCGAAATGGGGTTCGGTGAAAGAAACCAGCGTATGGCCCCAATGCACCGGCGGGTAGTCGAAAACGATGTTCACTGGTGGGTCGACCGGTTCATGCGATCGCTTGGCACTCCCGATCGCGGAATCTCCGCCACTCCACCGATGCTGCGATCGGAAGTCCTGGCCGAAACGCTTGCCCGACCGTTCGCCTCGGCGAAATCTCCAATGATCATGCTCGACTACGATGGCTCACTCCGTGAATTCACGTCACGGTACGAAGACGCCGTTCCAACCGATGAAATTCTGAAACTGCTGAACGATCTCGGCAGTCTGGAGGGCACGCAGGTTTACATCAACAGCGGCCGCGACCGCCACACACTCGGCGAGTGGTTCAGTGGCATTAACATTTCCCTCATCGCCGAGCACGGGTCATGGGTCAAATACAGGGGTCAGTCCAGGTGGCAACGACTCGGCCCAACGCCTGACACTTCATGGAAAGAGGAGGCCCAATCGATCCTCAGCGAGTACGTCTCCCGCACACACGGGGCCCGCATCGAGGAGAAATCGTCTGCTCTCGTGTGGCACTACCGGGAAGTGGAAGACGATGTCGGCGAATGGCAGGCGCTCAACCTGGTGACTCACCTCGAAAACGCGCTTGCGAGTGCACAAATCGAGGTCCTCACCGGCTCGAAGGTCATCGAAATCAGACAGCACGGGCTCGACAAGGGACGTGCCTTCGACATCGTCGACTCCGAGCAGGGACCGTTCGATTTCGTCCTGGCGACAGGGGACGACCGCACCGACGAAGACCTGTTCGCCAGGCTCAAACCGGACGCTTTTTCGATTCATGTTGGCCAGGGCGAATCGCTCGCCTCGTCATCGCTCAGTTCACCCGCCTCGGCAAGGCGATTGCTGGCCCTGCTCGTCGCGGCACGCTCGCAGTAGTCCCGTCCAACATCCTGTCCGCTCGACTTCCCGACCCCTGCGGAGGGATCCGGGGAGGTGTTGCATCGAACGCTCCGGTTGGCAGTACAATCGGCCCACCTAACCACCCGCCAGACACGATCCGGAGCCACCACCCACCATGAAAATCACCGATATCAAGACCCACCTCGCCATGCCAATTCCCGGGCTCGCCTGGCTCTTCGTCGAAGTCGAGACCGACGAGGGGATCACCGGCCTCGGTGAATGCACCGACTATATGGTGAACAGCCATCTCATACGTGGACTCGAAGCCGTGAAGCCACTGGTGATTGGCTCGGACCCCGCAAATATCGAGGAGATCTGGCAGCGCATCTTCCACGCCTACTCCGATCTCAACGGGCGCGGCTACGTTTCTCACTTGATCAGCGCCATCGATATCACCCTGTGGGACATCAAGGGCAAGGTCCTCGGCGCCCCGATCTACGACCTGCTCGGTGGCCCGGTTCGAGAGTCCGTGCCGCTTTACACCCACGTTCGCGACATGATCGTAAGCGAGGGCATCGACACACTCATCGAAGATGCAAAACGCACAGTTGCAGCCGGGTACAAAGCGATCAAGACCGACCCGTTTCCAAGCCGGCGAACGATGGGTGAGAAGTACTACGGCGCAAACATGGTCGAACGCATGGAACCGAAAGCGATCGCCGAGGCCGTCGAGTGGATGGAGGCGTTACGCGAGACGGTCGGCCCCGACTACGAAATCCTGGTCGACGCCCACGCCCGCATGGACGTCGCATCGGCAATCAAGGCCGCCAACGCCATCGAGCACATCGATCTCGTCTGGTTCGAAGAGCCAACCCACGTCGAGAACCACAATTCGCTGCGACAAATCCGCGAGAACACGAACGTCCCGCTGTGCGTCGGCGAACGGCATTTCACACGGTGGGACTACAACGAGATACTGCGAGACCGACTGGTCGATTACATCATGCCCGACGTTGCGTGGTGTGGCGGAATCAGCGAGTTGCGCCGTATCGCAGCCATGGCCGAAACCCAGTACATCCGCGTAAGCCCGCACGACGCCCTCGGTCCCGTGGCTATCGCGGCGTCGTTCCAGTCATCGATGGCTATCCCAAACCTGTACCGCGAGGAGTGTCTGCACAGCTGGTTCCCGGCGTTCGAAAAGATCGTCACACCCATGTTCGATGTTCGTGACGGCTCGATTTACCCGAACGGTCGACCGGGGTTGGGAATCGAATTGATTCCCGAGGCGCTCGATGAGTTCAGGGTCGACGTCGACTCGCCAGAGGCACAGCCAGGCTGGTGGAATAACGCCAACCGGGCAACCGGTGTCTGGGACACCCCCGACAACGCATAGGTGTCGATGACGTTCCTGCACACCCGGTAGACCCACCCGGAGCCCATTACCCGCGCCATACGACAAACGAACAACCTCACGGCGATTTCACCCCGCATCTTGCCAGACCGGGTAATATCTCGGGCAGTTTAATTTTCGCGATGAGCGATTCAGTGCAACTCGCGACCAGTAATCGGAGATCATAGTGGCTGACCAGAAAAAGTTCCTGCTGTCCGAAAACGACATCCCAAAGCAGTGGTACAACGTATCGGCCGACCTGCCGAAACCGCTTGATCCTGCACTCCACCCGGGGACCGGCCAACCCGCCGGACCCGACGATTTCGCCCCCCTGTTCCCGATGGCCCTCATCATGCAGGAGGTCAGCCAGGACCGCTGGATCGACATCCCCGAGCCAGTGCTCGACGCCTACCGCATGTGGCGACCGACCCCGCTGATCCGCGCAACCGGCCTCGAAAAAGCACTCGGCACACCCGCCAAGATCTTCTACAAGTACGAAGGTGTTAGCCCGGTGGGGAGCCACAAGCCCAACACCGCCATCGCCCAGGCCTTCTACAACAAGGAGGAGGGCACAAAGCGAATTGTGACCGAGACCGGCGCCGGCCAGTGGGGCAGCGCCATCGCATTCGCCTGTAAGCAATTCGGCATCGAATCGAAAATATTCATGGTGAGCGCGAGCTTCAACCAGAAGCCCTATCGCAAGTCGATGATGCAGGTCTTCGGCGGGGAGATAACCTCAAGCCCCAGCACCGAGACCGAAGCAGGGCGCACGATCCTCGCACAGGACCCCGAATCGCCCGGTTCACTCGGTATCGCAATTTCCGAGGCAGTCGAGGTTACCGTGCAGGACGATGACACCAAGTACTCGCTGGGATCGGTCCTGAACCACGTGCTAATGCACCAGACGGTTATCGGACAGGAAGCCATCGCACAGATGGAGATGGCCGACGCCTACCCCGACATCGTGATCGGTTGCGCCGGTGGCGGGTCGAACCTGGCAGGTATCGCCTTCCCCTTCATACCGGAGAAAATCGCCGGTAAGAACACACGGTTCATCGCCGTCGAGCCCGAGGCATCGCCCTCACTAACGAGGGGCACGTTCGCCTACGACTTTGGCGATGCGATCGGCATGACCCCGCTGATCAAGATGCACACGCTGGGTCACACGTTCATACCGAACCCGATCCACGCCGGCGGCCTGCGCTACCACGGCATGGCCCCGCTCGTGAGCGCACTGCTCGACGCTGGCCTGTTCGAGTCTCGCTCGTACCACCAGAAGACCTGCTTCGAGGCGGCGGTACAGTTTGCAGCCACAGAGGGGATCATCCCGGCTCCCGAGCCGACCCACGCAATCAGGGCGGCGATCGACGAGGCGCTGGTCTGTAAGGAAACCGGCGAGGCAAAGACAATCCTGTTCAACCTGAGCGGACACGGTCACCTCGATATGTCCGCTTATGACAACTACCTGTCGGGCGAGATGGTCGACTACGCCTACCCGGCCGACGCAATTGCCAAGGCAATGGAATCGGTACCACAAATGGGCTAGTCCTTTAGCGCAGGGCGTGCCGCGGCCGCACCTGGGTGCCGCGCCGCAAGCTCCGCGGGGCACGCCAGAACGGGAGTGTTAATGCGAAGGAAGGGGTCGACGCAAGTCGGCCCCTTCTCTTATTGGAATGTACGATGGGCGAAGTTCAGCCCAATCCTCACCTGCGGGATACAAGAATGACTGAAGAAACGACATACGACACCGTGACAGCTCTCTCAGAGGCCGATGCAACCGGTGAAATCGCAGAAATATTTGCCGACATCCGCCAGACAATGGAGATCCCACTCCTCACTTCCATCTGGCGGATTCTCGTTGACTTCGAATGCGGCCTATCCACGACATGGAACGCGGTGAAGCCGCTTTATGCCACACAACAACCAGAAGCAGCCCTGGCCCGATTGCGGCACGATGCCGAATTTCCTATGCTGGAGGCGATACTGCCGACTGAGCTGCGGGATGCGGACGTATCTGGCGAAGAACTACCGGCGATCAAAGCCATTGTGGCCGCATACAACCGTTCGAACAGCCTCAATCTACTCACGCAAACCGCAATCGTAATCGAACCGTCAGAAAAGTACGCCGCGTATCAGCAGACTCCCCCGGCCGAGCAATTTCCAGCGCTGCCAGCACTTCCAACTCGAGACGAAATCGACGACCAGGTATGGAAAACCGTCTTGAAGGTCAACGACTATGGAACGTCAGAAGACGATCGTGGACTTGCGACGTTTTATCGACACCTGGCGCACTGGCCCGGTCTGCTTGAACTAATGGACTCCAAACTGGCCCCAACCCGGGACAGCGGTTCGATAGAGCGCTGCGCGAAAAGCGTATTTGCAGTAATCAGGGAAGAAGGCGCTCGAATGGCGCACCTCCGTGACGACAGGCAGGTCGCTGCGATCCCACAGGATGCGTTCGACAAGGTAGCAACCTATGTGAGCACCCCACACACCGTCACGAGAATCGTGAGCATCGGCACGGGCATAGGCCGCTGGCTCGATACCGCAGATAGGTAGTTGACAGACTCGACCTCTTTCAGTCAGCGCCAGCGAAGTTCCCACTCACCAGGGCGAGGGCGGCCGCAGCGACAGCCCCCGGCACGGTCATCACGCCATTGATCGTGTGTACGATGCCCAACTCTCGCAATAAAGTGTCATGCGGTCTTGATGCAGCAAGCCCGGCCCACCGTCACTGATACAGTGGCGCGCTGCAAACGTTACTTTTAGAGGCTGTCGCGAGTACCCGCGCAGGTAACGGCGCAATCAATATCCGGAGAACACTGCACTTGCCCTACACCCACATCTTTGCCGGAAATCCGTTCGACCGCGGCGACCAGGAACGCCGGGACGAAGAGCTGCTTGCGCGAATGATTCGGCAGGACAACGTGCGCATCCTGCCGTTTCACCGGCTCAAGCCATTGGTCCGCCGGGAATCACAGGCCGAGCTCGCGTGGATCGGCCACGAGTTCCTCGACAGCTTGCCCCCCGAAGCCGGTGGACCCAAGTTCCTGGGCCTGGACCAGGACCGAAACCCGCACTTCGCAGTCGACATTTCCGTTGTCGAAGACCCATCGCCCATCGCCGGACTCGCACCGGGCGCAACGTTCGAAGACGGTCGCTCAGCCGCCACCGACATACCTGCTGAACAATCGGGAATACTCGCACAGGCAAGATCAAACTTGAACTGGCACGCGCAGCACCGGTTCTGCTCGAAATGTGGGACCGAATCGCAGAGTCGGCGGGGCGGCCTGATGCGCGAGTGCCCGAACTGCAATTCCCAGCACTTCCCGCGCACCGACCCCGTCGTGATCATGCTCGTCTACAGGGGCGAAAAGTGCGTGATGGGGCAGACGCAGGCGCGTTCGAACACGACCTTTTACTCGTGCCTGGCCGGTTTTATGGACCAGGGTGAATCGATTGAAGAGGGTGTCCGGCGCGAAGTCCACGAAGAAGCCGGGATCGACGTCGGCAAGGTCACCTACCACTCATCGCAGCCGTGGCCGTTCCCGTCCTCACTCATGATCGGCTGCCACGCCGAGGCCATCAGCGACACGATCATGGTAGACGAGGGCGAAATGTCTGACGTCCGCTGGTTCACGAAAGACGAAGTGAAACTGGCGCTCGAAGACAGGCTCGAAGGCGTGAACATACCCGGCCCCATTGCCATTGCCCACCACCTCATCAAGGCCTGGGCCTACGGCACTGCGGAAATTTAGAAATATTCCAGGAACCAACGATGAAAGACTCACCGAAAATCACCGGTGTCGAAATCACCAGGTTTAGGTACCCTGTCGAAAACATCGCAGTCGACGAAAAGTACTCCATGCCCGTGTTCACCCCGGGTGCCAGAACTAACCCCACGGCGACCGTAATCCAGGTCCATACCGACCAGGGCATCACCGGCGAGTATCTCGGGGTGACCGAACCGGCAGCTGCCCAGGTGAAAATCATGTCGTCCTGGTTGATCGGCCAGGACGCACTGGAGCGGGAGCACGTTTACAA